>CAZIED010000094.1:2686-8649 GCA_964538525.1 uncultured Pirellulales bacterium
ATAGTCCGGCCAATCGGCTGGATTCGGCCGGCCGCTCGTTCGACCTTTAGGCTCACGACAGGCAACAATCGAAAACTGCAGCATACCATTGGCAACGTCGGTCACCGGCGGTGCAATCTTGACCGAATCAAAATCCAGAACCGCGGTAAGCTTACCCTCCGAAAAAAGCATATTACCCGGATGCCAGTCGCCATGCACGACCTGCTGCTGCCAGGACCCGTAGCCGAGTTTATTTATGCGAATGCTCGAATCATTATAAAGATTCAGCAGGGCCTCAGCGGTGGTTTGCAAGTACCTATCCGGCACAGCCTTTTTAGCGGCCCGTTCTCCGCCCCTTAGGGGCTGAGAAGGATGAACACCGAGCGTTTTAAGAAGCCTGCGGACAATGGTTGAATCGTGGAAGCTGACTCGCATTGGCACATCCTGAAATGCAAAATCCACCAGACAATTATGAAGTCTGGCCAATTGCCAGCCGGCCTGGATTGTAGCCTCATAAGAGCCGTCATAGCGAGCGCCGCTGACGAATGTAAAGAACTCATAAATGTGATTGTCCAAATGCAGAGTTGTATCACTGGCGTCACGAGCAGGCACGAGAGATGCTACTGGAAAGTTTTTATCAGCCAAATGTGTTTGCACGGCGTGGGCGAAAGTAACCAAGGCGAGGTCGTCTTTGCCCCTTGGCCGACGCTTCAGCACGAACTTGCCCTTCTCGGATGTCACTATGACCTTCGGCACTCGGCGGCTGCCGGCGGATAGAGCATCTATCTTATGAATTACGCCGATATCGTAATGGCTGAGAACCCGCGCAAGCTCCTGCGAAGAAAAATGTGCGCCGCCTTTTGACATAAATTTGTATCTCGTCGCACGGTGTGCGGTTCGCGATCAAAGATTAGAACAGCTAATAAAATGCCAGATGGAGAACAACGACCAAAAATAATAACGCAGCTACAGCGCCCAGGACTAATATTGCAATGCGGTAACGAGCGATGGTCTCTTCCGAGGCAGCATCATTCTCATTCTCGATAGCCTCTCCTTTTTCAAGCTGCTGCAGCATCGAGACATCAAATCTTTTGTGGGCTTGAAGCGGCGGCTGACCCTTGCGAAGAGCCTCTAAATCCATCAGCAGCTCCTCTGCGTTGTTATAGCGGTCTTCTCTGCGTTTGGCCATCATAATTTCAATCACCTCGGATGCGCCAGCCGACAGAGACGTGTTTATATGGTCGGGCGGGATTAGCCGTTCCCGAAGGTGCTTTTTCATTACTTCCGTAGAATCATCAGCCATAAATGGCACTCTGCCGGTCACCATATTAAAGAATGTTGCCCCGAGACTATATATGTCGGCTCTGCCGTCGATGTCGATTTTGCCACGGATTTGTTCGGGTGCAATATAATAAGGTGTGCCGTAAGCCTTGCCCGCCTCGGTCTCCGCCAGCTTCATATCCGTCATCTCACGCGCAAGACCCATATCCGCCAGTTTCACCACGCCATCGTTAGTTATCATTATATTCTTGGGCTTGACATCGCGGTGGATTAGGCCGTTGGCATGGGCGTGTGCGAGGGCATGGGCAACCTGAATAATTATGTCCAGCGCCTCCTTCTCATCAAAAATCCTGCCCGCAGCAATATCCTCCGCCACGGTTTTGCCGTCAACAAACTCCATTACAAAATAGTGGTAACCACCCGCCTCACCAACGTCGATCGCCTGCACAATATTTATATTGTTGAGCTTGCCGGCAGCCTGGCCTTCCTTGTAGAAACGCTCCACGTATTCCGGATTCTCGCTGAATCGCTTCGGCAAAACCTTTATGGCGACTATCCTGTTCAGGCTCAGCTGCTTGGCTTTATATACCACTGCCATCGCGCCGGCGCCTAACCTGCCGAGAATTTTATAACCCGGAATCTGATGCGGCCCGCTCTTGCTTTCTTTCAGCCTGGCCTTTAACCTTTCAGCCTGATTTTGGGTGATATAGCCCAGCGTGACCATAAGGTCAGCCAGCTCCGTAGGACTGGTCAATTGTCGGGATTCTAATTCATGGATACACTGTTGCAGCTCTTCCTTTGTGCAAAAACCTTGCTCGACTGCCATTCGGCCAAATACCGTATCCTGACTTGTTTCGCTCTTCATTTTATTTCTCTCGACCCCTCGACTCGGCTCGGGGCGGGCCCGGCTCGTCTTCGACCCTGAGGCTCAGACCCGAAGGGAGACAGGCCTTTAAGAAGCTCGTCACGGCGTTGAGTGCCGTAGCCAAGCAGACCATAAGCGGCGAACCCCCTCATCCTTTTTAACCTTTACATCCGATAATAATGCCATTCTCGTTAATTATCGACTTAAATAATTTCCTTTTCTTTTAAAAAGGCATTACTCGTCCGAAAACGAAATCGTCTTTTTTGTACTATGAGTTTAGATGTTTTTATGCAGCTTTCGTTACTTCAGAGGTATGAATGATTTCTCTGGCGTCGGTTTTTAGACATCCAGTTTAATATAAATTCCGAGGCCGCTTAATCACGCCCGAAAGGCCTGTCTTGACTCTGTCGAAAGGCCTCGTTCAATCCCTTCTCACGTATATAAAAAACTATTATGAATAACTACAAGCTGCACAATTTCATCCTTCGTAGTACTACGGAGAATGGACATATATAATAATGTACGAAACCCAAGTATAGTAGTTCTATACCTATACGCAATACTGTCTTTTCGTACAAAATTGCTTATTTACGAAATTAACCAGCCAAATTCAACAAAAATTTTAGAATTATTTTGATATTTTAGGACTCTACCACAAAGAGAAAGTATATTAAAACCATTCCAACTTAGTATTGAAGCAAATGCTACTCTGCGTGGAAGCGTCGCTACATAGCATGAATCTCTCAAATGCGATCAGGACAAGATGGTGTGTTCCGATATGTAATTACTATTGAAGAATATCCAAAATCTTCTTCTCATCAAGGTCTGTTAACTGTTTTTTAACTATTCCTTGCCATCTTCGGGGCATAGTATGGAACACCTCATTTATAAGATTCCCTTGGTCATTATCGATAAGGGCTTTTAATATTCTCACCGCTCCTTCTTTATCTTTCATTTGTTTTTCAGGTGCAGATCTTCTGGTTAAAATAAGCAATTTATGCAACGCAAAATTAGCAGGATGAGGCAATGTTATCGTCACATCAGCAACCTTAGTAGTGATAGTTTTACGAGCAAGAAAATCCAGGAATCTCAACGCCTGGGCATTCAGACCTAATTGTGGTAAGGGATAGGGCTTGTCAGAGCCTTTGCCTCTCTCTGGAACCAAGAACTCAACGATAAGTTGCGGATGCTCTAATCTGGTGTATCCCTTTGAGCCGGTAAAGCCAACAACAAAGCCAAGGTCTTTCAGCAATTCTGCAACGTCCACCTTTGTTTTAATTATTGTTGGCTGGGGAATTAGAAGGTCCATATCGCGTGTCTTAAGTGATTCCATATACCTGGTCCGGCCAAAAAATTCTTTGTAGAATAGTGTGCACCAGCTTCCGACAAGGACAATGTTTTTCAATAGACTCGCCTTGTCCAATCGACGCAGAACTTCAATGCACAATTCATACTGGCTCTTTTCCACGCAAGGCACCCTTTAAGAATTTGATCTGTTTTTTTAACTGGGAGAGCAATTTTCTGTATTTAGATCGGTATTCCTTCGCCTGTTTATATTTTTTTATTTCGTCATTCGAGGGCTTGCCTTTGTAAATGGATTTGACTTTGCCCTTTTCTCTGATAATTAGATAGTAATATTCGTGCCCCTTGATGGTCTTTTTTGCCAGACTTCCTTTAGGCAGCTTGGCCAATTCCCTTTCATAATCTTTTTTCATTGCCAGAGAATTAGCCAGCTCTTCTTCCAGCACGCTTTTTATAACTTTCATTTTGTATCCTTAGGTTGAATAGAAATAGTTACCATACAAATCATGACAGATTATATTATGTATGGTAACCAACGCCGAGCTTATTTTTAGCCAGAAATCCGGAGACGCCATATTTATTTACATTACCGCAAAAGAATAAAAAATCCCAACAAAATAAAATCCCATATCACATGTCCATATCAATCAACCCCCAGCCAAAGTTGCTGGGGCTAATCTCAAAGCAACTTTAGGGTTGACGAAACGCTGAATCCCGCTAAACTGTTTGTCTCGTTGAAATCTATAAAAGAATGAAATAACCATTAAGGGCTTGTCCTGAGCATGGTCGAAGGAGACGACAATTGGCCTATAATTGCGTTGTTCTAATCAAGCAAGTGCCTGATACAAAAAGAATTACAGGCAAGGTCATGAACGATGACGGCACGGTAAATCGTGCTGCTCTGCCGGCTATTTTCAATCCGGAAGACCTAAACGCCCTCGAAATGGCTCTACAAATCAAAGATAAATTTAATGACTCTATTACGGTTATAACTATGGGCCCGCCTGGGGCGGCTGCGGTTCTTCGTGAATCACTTTTTCGTGGAGCAGATGATGCAATCCTGATAAGCGACCCCGGCTGTGCTGCAAGTGACACCTTATCAACCAGCTATATCCTGAGCTGTGCGGTAAAAAAGATTAATTATGACATTGTCCTTTGCGGCAGACAGGCAATCGACGGCGATACCGCACAAGTAGGCCCACAATTGGCAGAGAAACTGGGCGTTACCCAGATTACATACATTGAAGAGCTTATTGAACTTGCCGGTAAAACTATCACGGTTCAGCGAAATATCGGCAACGGCTGGCAGCAGGTAAGAACCTCTTTGCCGGTTCTGCTGACCGTGACAAGTGATGCAAACCAGCCGCGGGTCGCCGCCGCGAAAAAGATGATGAAGTATAAAAATGCACGTACTCCAATCGAGGTAGAAAGAGAAATCAGAAGTCAGAAGACAGAAGACAGAATTCAGAAGGAACAGTGTTTAGCCCCCACCCCTGCGGTGGGGGTCAGAAGTCAAAAGCCTGCCCTGAGCGAAGTCGAAGGGACGGAAGATGGTGAAGCGGAAGTTAAAAAGTTAATCGAAAAAAAGTGCGGCGAATTGAGAAAGAAAGGATTGTTGATTCAGCACTGGAA
The DNA here is from genome assembly GCA_964538525.1 of uncultured Pirellulales bacterium. GTDB lineage: Bacteria > Planctomycetota > Phycisphaerae > Sedimentisphaerales > Anaerobacaceae > CAZIED01. The sequence goes on from CAZIED010000094.1 coordinate 7,746, forward strand.
TCTCAAAGATATCGGTGCGGATTTGAGCTGGTGCGGCCAAAAAGGTTCGCCAACGAAAGTCCACCGCATTCAAAGCGTAGTCTTGGCCGCAAAAGAGAGTAAAGAAATCCCGCCGAGCGATGAAGGCATCGCCGATATGATACATGAACTCATCGAAGACAAAATAATAGCATAAACAGTTTTGAGTTCCCTCGGCTCCGCTCGGGACAGGTATAAGTTTTGAGTTTTGAGTTATTATGATTGATGTAAATAGAAAAGGTGAGGTTTGGGTTTTTGCCGAGCAGCACAATGGAAAATTAGAGGATACTCCTCTTGAATTGATGAGCAAGGCCCGCCGATTAGCTGACATGCTGAGAGTGAAATTGGCAGCCACACTCCTTGGCAATAATGTCAAAGGCCTCACAACAAAATTAATTCAATTCGGGGCTGATAAGGTATATGTAGTCGAGCATCCACTGCTGCAATCTTACCAGGCAAATAGCTACGAGAAGGTGATGTATGCTTTAATCCATAAATACGAGCCGCAGATTGTGCTTTACGGAGCGACCGTCACCGGCAGAGATTTAGCTCCTCGAATTGCAAGTGCCGCAAAGGCTGGTTTGACCGCTGACTGCACGGACCTGCAAATCGGCGACCACAAGACCGTAAAAGACAGCAAGCTTCATAAAAATCTGCTGTTCCAGATAAGACCTGCATTCGGCGGAAACATTATCGCAACCATCATAAATCTCGACCGTTGGCCTCAAATGGCTACCGTCCGCGAAGGCGTAATGCCAATGCCCATACCGGATGTCACCCGCAAAGGTGAAATCATCGAAGAGAAAATAAAACTAACGCAGCAGGATTTGCCGCTGGAGATTCTTGCTGAGCACAAACGCCCGAAGAAAGTTGACCTCAAGGCAGC
>CAZIED010000095.1:0-3027 GCA_964538525.1 uncultured Pirellulales bacterium
GTAGTCTTTGCATCAGCCTCTTTTGATTTTGCCTCACGAAGAGCTTTTAAGGATTCATAATCCTCAAGCTCTTCCTGAATTTTTATTTTATCTTCCATCGTTTAAATTATAACACATTTTGATGCAAATTTTTTATTTATTTTCATCTAAACGGTGAGATTCACCAATCCAACGAAGGTAAATCTATGTGCAGCCGGTTTAATTTTCGTCGCTCGCCTGCCCTGCGTAGCCTAAGGCGAAGCATGGGTCGTTCGTTGCTCGTATATCGTATATCGTATTTCGTATATCTTGAAACGTCTCGTTTGGATTCCGCATCAAATTTTAACCGTCGCCAGAGAGGACTTCGGCGAGCTCAGTCGAGTCGCGACGGCTAAACGTAAAAAACAAAAGATATTATGTTCTTGATTATCGGAAAAGGCAAGAAAATTTGCATAATAGGCGGTATGCGGTGTCCAGCGAGGGTTTTCATCCGAGATCCGGTATTCCGCGGGCAGCATGCCATATCCGTAGAACGTGGATTACACTATGCTTGTCGTCAACATGATAGATAATGCGATATGGCTTCAGGATCGCCTCGCGAATAGAATCTTCGTTCTTTTCGGGAACCATCCGATTAGACAATGGCAGCTCAGATGCAGTTTCAATACGGTGAAGAATTCGGTCAGCAAGTTGTGTTGCTGCCTCGACATCGTCCAGGCTTATATACTGAACGATCCCTTTGAGATCCTCAACTGCCGTCTGTGACCAAATTATTTTGAAAGCCATTTCTTGAGACTTTTTTTCACTTCATTGTGGGGAACGGTTCTCCCAGCCTTGATATCCGCCATTCCTTTATCGATGGCACCAAGGAAGCGGACTCGTTCCTCGATATCAGCCCACGTTGCTGAATCCGGCAGATCACGAATGGTTTTGATGGCGAGCTCTTTACTAGTCATAAACATAGTATACTGCACAAGTTCCGGCCAAGCAAGCAAATTTGTCTTTCTTTACTAAACTTCATGTTTGTCATCTTTAATACCCCGACTATTCGTTGTATATGAGTCAATTGAAGTTTAGTCAACAAGTATAAGGCCGTAGAAATTGGGACACTGGCGGGTTGTTCGCACAACTTCAATGGGAAAACCTGCCTTTTTCACGGTAGAAAAAACGTCAATTCCACAAGCCTCCATCGCCGGCCGGGCACGTTCCGGATGCTGACACTTCTTTTCTTTTAGATTACACTCTCGGCAGAATGGGCATGGGCCGGCGCCAAGGCCGAAGGCCTTCCATGCTCCGCGAAGAAAGATGTCACGCTCTAACGCGGCAATCGTTGCCTTTATATTTGCTACCCTGTCAAAGTGTATTAGAATCGCCCGGCGGTAAGAATCAAGAACCTTACGCATTTCATCCGGTGTCGGTGTAAAAGGTGGACAAACAAGGCATTGGCCGAAACCGTCGCAGCCGAACTGGCATTTCAATCTCACCCACGCAGCGGTCTCTACCTCCGAAGGAGGTATTATTCGGGCATCCAAAACAGCCGATTTTTTCTTTGCGGTGTCACGCAGCTCTGCATCGGATAAATTCATATTTTTTGTCTTACTTCTCACTTGCCAACCTCAAAAAGAAAATTTTTACTTTCGAATACTATAAAACCAAAGTTCAATTGCAAATATTATATTGACATGTTAGCGTAAATTTTGCAATGCTTATATTCAAAGATGTATGCACTAATTGCTATAGCTTTGGCATTGGCAATATTAGTGGTATTGCTGCGTCTGAAGGTCAAGCTTGGGCGTGCAATACTGCTATCTGCTGTTGGATTAGCGGTTCTTTTGGGTGTAACACCGGGAAGGTTTTTAACAACCGTTGTTGACGAATGGCACAATAAGCCCTTGAATCAAACAACGGCTTACCTTTTTGTCACTCTGACGGCTTTGGTAATCCTTGTCAATGTGCTCGGAGCTGCAATGACAGAGACGGGCATTTCCAGCCGATTGGCCCCGGCGCTGCATGGAATATTTAGAAGCAGGCGTTTGGCCCTTTCAATGATTCCATTGATAATGGGAATGCTTCCAACGCCGGGCGGAATCATGTTGTCGGCGCCAATGGTTCGTGAGCTTGGCGACCGTATTGGAATTGATAGGTCCCGGCAGGCGGCTATTAATTACTTCTTCCGTCACCAGTGGGAACCGGTCTGGCCGCTCTTTCCGGCTATTCCTTTGATTCAGAGCATGTTTGGAATATCTGCATCTATGCTTATATCGCACAATATTGCTATCACGCTCTGCGGAGCGGTCGGTGGTGTGATTTTTCTATTATTCTCGGCGATACCGGCGACAAGCGAAAAATATAGGTCTAACCGCCGGTTTTTAAATAATTTGTGTGATTTCATCCATTGCATCTGGCCGATTGCGCTGGTGACAATACTCTATGCCGTTTTGAATCTTCCACCGGCGGCGGGCCTGATGGCAGCACTTTTTATTTTCCTGTATTTTCATAAAGTTCCTGCCAAGCGATGGCCGGCGATATTCAAAAGTGGTATTGAAATTGATTTTGTACTCTTGATTTTAGGTGCATTGCTTTTTAAGCTCAACCTTGAGGCAGGTCGTGCTATCCCGGCTGTGGTTCAGGTTCTAACCGAGATTAACATGTCCAAATATATAATCATATTTTTTCTCCCCTTTATGGTTGCGTTTCTAACCGGCGTGACAATGCCGACCGTAGCGATTACCTTTCCGTTTTTGATGCCTTTTATCGGAACAAGCCGGCAGATGCAGATTGGTCTTGAGACCCTTGCTTTTTCAGGATTAGCTTGTGGATTGTTGCTGACGCCGATACACCTGTGCCTGGCACTTTCAGCGAGCTATTTCGAGACGCCTCTATCGAAAATTGTGCTTAAGCTGGCTGGACCTGTGCTTTTTGTAGCCGGAGCCGGGATATTAGCGGCGGCATTTTTTAAATAGTTCGAATCGGTTGATTTTTCTTGTCATCCCTTCGCTGTGCCCAGCAAGATAATCATCTTTTTCCGACCATTAGAGTGTTCAACAG
>CAZIED010000095.1:3127-8583 GCA_964538525.1 uncultured Pirellulales bacterium
GCCTTGACGTCGGCACCTTTTCCAAGCAGTTGTCCGACCACGTCGCTCATGCCTAAACCGGCTGCGGAGTGCAGGGGTGTCAAGCCAGACGGACCTTTTGCATTTACATCGGCACCATTGCTTATAAGCAGCTTTATTACGTCCTTTTGGCCTGCCAGAACCGCGAAGTGAAGGGGCGTCTCACCGTACTCATCTTTTGTGTTGATGTCGGCGCCTTCTTTAATAAGGCTTGTTATCTTGGCTGTGTCTCCTACATAAGCTGCTGCGTGGATGGTAGAAACATTAGCGCTTCTGTCGATTAACAGTTTAACGGTGTCTTGCCGAGCCCATCTCATTGCAACATATAAGGGTGTTAGGCCCTCCGTATTTTTTACATTTATATCGGCGCCGTGGGCAAGGAGCAGCTCGATAACGTTTTTGTGGTTATATTGGGCTGCAAGGTGCAGGGCGGTCTGGCCATTTTTGTCTTTTGCGTTGACATTCATGCCTTTTAACAGATATTGCTGGATTAGGCCGATATCGCCTGTGGAGGCGGCCTCATGGAATGATTTAACCGGTTGTCTATTCCCGGAAGGGATGGCTTGTTGCAAAGGCGTGGATTGTTTCGTCTGGCAGCCTGTAGCGGTGAATATTAATACAAAAAAAAGGCAGATTAATCTTGTCGATTTCATTTTCATTTGCTTTTGCCTCCTATAAGTCCTCATCCTAATTTTATACAATAGGGTGCATTTTTACGTGGTCCGATATAATCTTTAGCTTGTTGTTTCCATAAAATACCAGAAAAGCTAATATAGGTCAATCTAAACTTAACTAAAACTTTGAAATAATGTTACAATGTTACATTGAGGAGCTGAAATTTTTGATTTTTATTTTCCTTGACTTTTTGCTTCTATTTGTATATAATTCAAATATAATTCACGGAGGGTAACGAAAAGCTTGTTACAAATCAAGCTTTGCTCCTAATAATTCAAAGATAAAACGTTGGGGGGAAAGGATTCCATCTCAGATTAATAATTGCATACAAGGATGTTTAGTGGTGACCTTTAAGAACGTTGTCTTGTATGTGAAAGGAGTGAGAGGATCGACATCTGTCTGAAGCTCACGGCATTTAAGGTTAAGGTTATAGATAACAAAAGTGTCAAACCTTTGATACGTGAGCTGTTTATTTGGCCACAAGGAGGAGATAAGATATGCACCTGGCTGACGAGTTCTGAAGGATAAAAAGACATTGTATAAAATGCTAAAATGTCTCGTGCCTTGCAGCGAAGCGCCGCTTCGCAGAGTAGCATCGGAAATCTGGTAATTTATGTCTTGTATACGCTAAGTTAAGAATTCGTGATCAAAAGAGATTGAGGTATTTGGGAGGTTGGCTGATGAAATCTTATTTTTATTCAATAGTGAGAAAATTATCGGTGCTCACGATGGCAACCTTTTTAGCTTGCACATTTATGGGCTGTGAAGATCCGCAGCTTTCCTCTGAATGGGAGGTGGAGCACCAGAGACTGACGAACGTTATCCAGCAGCAGGTTTCTCAGAGTCAGGCTGGTTATCTGGGGGGATATAATGAGCCATCGCCGGATTCTGTCCAGGTGTCATTAAGACCTGGAGATGAGGTTGAAGTAAGATTCTACTACACACCCGAGCTGGATATAACTCAGATGATACGTCCAGATGGGAAGATTTCACTACAATTAATAGGTGAAATCGAGGCAAAAGGGAAAAAACCTGAGCAGCTTCGTAGCGAGCTATTGAAGCTGTATGTGCCGCATTTAAAACAACCGGAGATTGCCGTTATAGTTCGCTCTCTGCTGAACCGTAAGGTGTACGTCGGAGGCGAGGTAGTTACGCCAGGAGTTATTGAAATGCCTGGAGAAACTGATGTGCTGCAGGCAGTTATGCAAGCCGGTGGATTCCGTTTGCCGGAGGCAGAGGTCAAAAATGTGATTGTCATTCGCCATAGGGATGGACAGCGGTATGCCTACCCGATTGACCTGAAAAATGCGCTGGAGGGGCGGGTTTCACAGCCGTTCTATTTGCAGCCGCAGGATATTGTATATGTCCCGAGAACCAAGATCACCAAAATCGATCAATGGGTTGATCAACATATAAATAGGATAATACCACAGACAGGCTTTTACTTCACGCGAACAGTTAACGACCGCACTACGATGGGTTATATGAGCAGATATTGATTGAGAGTTCAATGTAGTGATTTGGAAAGGGGAAAGCAGATGGCAGACGAGATATTTGAAGTTCAAAATATTCGCAGCGAAAGATCACTGCGGGATCTATATAGTGTTTTGTTTCGTCACAAATGGAAGATGCTCCTGTTCTTCTGCTTTGTTTTCATCATCGTCGCTGTAGTCACTTTTTGTTCTGATGAGATCTATAGTTCAGAAGCCAGGCTGCTTGTTCGGCTTGGCCGGGAAACCGTAGCTTTGGATCCTACGGCGACAACCGGATCAATAATCTCTGTGGCTCAGTCTCGTGAAAACGAGATGGCTACGGAACTGGAGATTCTCAGGAGCCGGGAGATCGCTGAAAAAGTAGTAGATTCCATTGGTTTGGATTCGTTCATACAATCAGAGGGAACCAAAAAGAATTTGCTGCAGCGGCTAAATTTGGCCACACATCTGAGCGATCGCGATGAAGCTGTGAAGCAAATCATGAATAACCTGGCTGTCGAGACCCAGAGAAATAGTTGGATCATAAATGTCTCTTACAAGAACACAAGCCCAAAATTGGCTCAGGATGTGCTGAGCAAAATCATCGATTTTTATATGGATAAACATGTTGTCGTGCATCAAACGCCCGGATCATATCAATTTTTTGTCGAGCAAGCTGAACGTTTGCGAGGCAATCTGACCGGTGCCGAGAATAAGCTCCGGGATTTACAAAGCACCACCGGCGTTTTCTCGCTGGATGAGCAGCAGCGGATACTTTTGGGGCGGATAGGTGCTTTAGAGACCGAGATAGATAGTGCGGAGTCTGATCTGGCCTCTTCAAGGGCAAGGGTGCAGGAATTAGAGAAGAAACTGGCTATTACACCGGAATTGGTAGTGACAGCTGCAACAGTGGGTTATGCAAATGTTGCTGCGGACGCGATGCGTGCCAGGCTCTATGAATTACAATTGACAGAGCAGGACCTCGTATCAAAATTTGAGCCGGAGAGCCGACAGGTACAGGATGTTCGGCAGCAAATTGCTGCGGCGCAGGCCCTTTTGGATAAGGAAAATCAGGCACGCAGCACACTTACAAAGGGGATAAATACAACTTACCAGGGGATGCAATCAGCATTTTTCGGCGAACAGGCGAATCTTTTGTCTGTTCAGGCCAGGTTAGAGATGCTCAAGAAGAAATTGACAGAAGCACAAACCCAGCTAAAGACTCAGAGTGACAACGGATCTAAAGTGACAACCTTGTCAAGGGAAGTTGGAATGCAAGAGGCTAACTATCGGAAATATTCCGAGAGCCTTGAAGAAGCCCGTATCGACCATGCCTTGGAGACTGGGAAGATCTCAAATATTAGTGTCATGCAGCCTGCCGTTCTCCCAATAGAGCCGATTCTGCCCCGCAAATTGCTCAATCTGTTTTTAGGCTTCTTGGTTGGTATCTTTGGAGCGGTGGGGATTGCGTTTACCTCTGAATATTTGGACCATTCAATTAGGACGCCAGATGAGGTGGAAGAAAGATTGCATCTGCCGACACTTGCTTGTATTCCATGGATGAGGACCAATCGGATTTCTTCCGCACAGAAGTGGGACATCCCATCGGAAGTCAAAGGACAATACGAGCTTTTGAAGGAGCATTTACTGCTGGGTTCCGGCGTTTCTGGACAAGCGTCTCGTGTATTTGCCATTACCGGTTCCCATTATCGTGAAGGAGTCAGCACAATCGCAGCAAACTTTGCTGCTGCTCTGGCTATCGGGGGTGACGAGCAGGTGCTGCTTATCGATGCAGACCTCAGCAATCCTTCGGTGCATAAGATTTTTGAGTCGAGGCTCTCACCGGGTCTGGCAAACATTCTCGCAAACGGGCATACTAATGAAGAGGTCATAATTTCTTCGCCGGTTCACAATTTAAGTCTGCTTGCAGCAGGTGTCGTTGAGGGTGATGTCTCTGAAGTCATCGACGACGGCTTTGCCAAACTGCTCGAATCGGTAAAGAAAAATTATCGCTTTGTAGTAATAGATATGCCGGCTTTGAACGAGGCAAGCTGGTCACTTCGCCTGGCTCGGTTGTGTGATGGTGTCGGTTTGGTCGTAGAGGCAGAGCAATCACGCTGGGAAGTCGTACAAAGGACGAAAGAACTATTGACTAAGTCAAACGCAAATGTGCTCGGTGTTGTTGTCAATAAGAGGCGATACTATATTCCGAAGTGGTTATATCGGACGTTGTAATCGTCTTTCTTAAGTCGGTTTATCGGTTTTGTTAGGGCTACAGAAGTAGTTGATGTGTTTTTCCAATAGGAACAATGTGCCTAAAATTCGATTGCAAAGTATATATAACCAGTTTAGTTCATATCCAATATATTGTGTATCTTTGTAAAGGGATTACTTTATATTGTAGAAGTACGTGAGGAAATAGTAGATGTTATTGAGGTTTATGTATTTTTATATACCCAGATATGAGTATTTTATTAAAAATCTTAGATTTTATGGGATTTTTGTTTGACACCTTCTGGCTATTGTGATAGATTCACGTTTATAGGAGGTAGGGTGCAAATCTAAAGTGCATCTTTTTGCCCACGGATGGTGGATTGTGGCAGAATCTTAAGCGATTAACTAAAAAGCTGCAGAATACACGTTGTTATGTTCATTATTGGACGTTAGAGGTAGAAAGATACCTCCATTCAGAAGACGTTATGCTTTGATTGATAGGAGGTATAAAAGTTACTGTGTGTTTCGGAGGGGTAGGGACAGTAGAGGATAAAGGGTGTCACCTCCGAAGCAGGGATTATCGGGAGGAGAATAATGAAAAGTGTATTCTTGATTGTTGGTGTGGGAGGGGTTGTTATGCTTGCCGCACTCGTCGGCCAACCACCTAAGGCCTCACAAATCACTCAAATAGTTAAAGCAGTTGAACAACGTTTGGACAAGATTTATACAACCGAGTCATCTTCAGATAATATTAGTGACACGGTGGAGGGACTTCGGTTTGGCCAGGCAGGTTTATTTGATCCCTCTGGAATAAATGGTGGGAACGAGCCGCAAGATTTAGCGGCTTCTGTTATTTTAAGGGACTCAATACGAATACCTGTCAGGCCGGAGGTGCGGCACCCTTATCAGCCTACCTGGTAGCAGCTGCTATATCTGCAGATTAGAAGGCCATAGAGCATTGGTTGCGGAGAAAATCGGGAATTTGTACTTAAGTGCACCTTTAATTTAGTCGAATTAATATCTGAGTTTGCTTTGTAGAAAACAATGTATCTTGTCATTTCGAGCGAACCGAAGGTG
>CAZIED010000096.1:0-8411 GCA_964538525.1 uncultured Pirellulales bacterium
ATCAAGCTCTGCATTGCGTTTGCCAGGTCAATTTTGGCATCGATAACCGCCTGCTCGATACATCTTTTCCAGTCGTCGCCGAACTGGCCCTTGTATTGTGGCTTCTCATAAGCATAGATTATAGAGCGTGAGGCGTTAATCAAGGCTCCGGTGCCGTTCGGCTTGCAGAACCTTATGCAATCGGTTGCGGTAGCACCCTGCGATCCGTAGCCGGGCACAAGAAACCATACCTTATCATACTTCCTCCGCAAATCTGTCGAGACTTCCGGTGAGGTGCCGCCGACTACCATTCCTATGTTGCTGTAGTCGTTTTTTCCGATATGCTGCGGTTTGTTGGCAATTTCGCCGACAATTTCGGCTAATTTTTCGTACATTTTTTGCCCGTTTATATCAGCGAAGTCCTGAATAACAGCGGCAGAAGGATTGCTGGTGCGAATCAGCACAAAGATACCTTTACCCTGTTTGACGGCCATATCGGCAAAAGGTTCTATGCAGTCTGCACCTATGTAGCCATTGATTGTTATGGCATCTGGAACGACGGTATCTTCCAGGCCGGTTAATTCAGGGTTTTCCAGATGTGCCGCGGCATAAAATTCCGCTGTGTGTCCAATATCGCCGCGTTTTACATCACCAATTATTTCCAAACCCAAATCATCGGCCTCGGCAATCAACGCATAATAAGCCTCTATGCCCTCCCAAAGATACTTTTCAAAAAAAGCAATGTTTATCTTCACAGCAGGTACCATTGGAGCGACAATTCGCATGGTTTGCGTGCAGAAATCAAAGATGGCATCCACCGCAGCAGCAGCGTCAAACTCGTCATTCAACTGGCGATGACTGGTTATTGTCGGTGGTAGCTTGTTATAAACAGGGTCTAATCCCACAACTAAAGAAGTTTTCTTGGCTCTTACAGCATCGCAGAGCCTATCAGCAAAGTGACTAACCATTTTCTGAAACAAGCCTTCCTTTCTTATTTTAAGACTAATGCAATAAAATCAGGACTCCGAAAGTCCTTTTATTAGAGACTCAAATTACTATAATCATATTAATAGTATAAGCAAGGAAGAAATTGATTGTTGAATAGTTAATTACCGGTTATTGGTTCATAATGTGCAGAGGGCGATTTGGAAATTGGCAAAGAGAAAAAGTATAGAAAAATAGTAAGATGGCTTTTGATAGATTTGGCTGTAACGTGCGTTATTTTAGCTTTGCTGCTTTATAAGCCGCGAGGTTACGACCGAAACAGCTTTGCGCCTGCTGCTTCTAAGCGAGGGCAGGTTCCTTCATATCTAACCTATTTGTCATCTGAGCTTTATAATAATGCCCAAAAAGGACAGCCGTTTGAACTGGTGGTTGTCGAGGATTCTGTAAATGAAACTATAAGTCAATCTAATTTGCCTTTGGAGGCAGATGGCGTTAGATTTTCGGCGCCCGCAGTGCTCTTTGTGCCCCAGAGAGCTGTATTTATGGGAGCAGCTAATATAAAGGGCGCTGAATTTATCGTTACTATTGAGCTTGAACCCAAAGTTGACCAGCGGGGGCTTCTAAATTTGGAGGTGGCCAAAATCAAGATTGGCGCTATGAATATCACCCCCTTGGCCAAAATTATAGCCAAAAAGATGTATCAAAAACGCCTTGAAACTGTGCCTATAGATGTCGAAGATATACGGACAAAGATAGCAGCATCCTTGCTGAATGATGAGCCTTTTGAACCCGTCTTCAAAATCGAGGATAAAAGAGTACGATTAGAGAAAATAATTATTACAAAAGGCAAACTAATATTGCGTATGGTACCGGCTTAGCTGCGTTATGTTCAGCCGGTGTTATATAGTTTAAGGCTCAATTTACAATTCACCTGCGAAGAATGCCTCTACACTAAATTAATTTTAGGGTTAAAATTATGCAAATTTGGCAAAAAAGTTATTGCTATTGCCAGGTTTGACGATTATTATAAATAAATTGATTGTAAGAATTAGTAGCTGCCAAAGCTAAACTTTAGGTTTAATAAATGCTTATAATGCTTATAACAGGATTGGTGAGCCGTGCAGCCGGTTAGACGTATAATCAGTCTGCTTGTGGCCAAGCCACGAGGCTGCGTTTTTGCATTTATGGCGGCTTGGAAATCGATGATTCTGCTTCAATGTCGTAAAGTGAGCCGGTTTGTGACTGCCCGCTGCGTCTTCCTGTTGGAAGAGAGCAGGGGCTATGGGAGGCAACTGATGTAGCGCAGAGCAAAGACTACAAACTCGGTTCAGGCGTTTTTGAGGTGGAAACTTCGGTAGTTTCCACTTTTTTTTGCATTGTTTCCGGGTCGCGTATTGTAATTTGTTGCAAAGTAAGGCTCTTGAAAAGTTAGGAAGAAAAACAATGAGTCAGGAATTATTAAGGATTGTGGATAACATAGCCCACGACAAGAATATCGACAAGGAATCTATATTTGTCGATCTGGAAGAGGCTATGGTTACAGCGGTAAGGAAGCACTTTGGCGAGCCAGACAGTGAGATAATCGTGCGTATCGACAGAGCAACAGGCAAGGTTACCGCCATTAAAGATAAGCAAGAGATCGATATACAACAGCTCGGACGAATCCCGGCTCAGGCAGCCAAGCAGGTGATGATACAGAAGATAAAGGCGGATGAGAGAGACAGCATCTTTGCCGAGTTCGCTCAGCGAAAGGGACAAATCGTAAACGGTTCGGTTGTGCGATATGAAAGTGGAAATGTGGTCGTTAATCTGGATCATTGGACGGAGGCCTTTTTACCTAAGTCCGAGCAGATAAGCGGCCAGACGCACCGGCCTGGAGAAAGGATTCGATGCCTGATTCTTGACGTAAAGGAGACTTCAAACCAGGTCAAGATTATTCTCTCCAGGACACATCCCGACTTTATCAGACGATTATTCGAGTCTGAGGTGCCGGAAATTAACGAAAAGATTATTGTAATTCGGGCACTGGCACGAGAGGCCGGTTACCGGACCAAAGTAGCGGTTGCCTCGTTTGACGACAAGGTTGACCCGGTCGGGGCGTGCGTAGGTGTGCGGGGCAGCAGAATAAAAAATATAGTTGATGAGCTTGGCGGAGAAAAAATAGATATTGTCCGCTGGAACGAATCGTCACAGGTGCTGGTGGCTAATGCGTTGATGCCGGCCAAAGTAAGTGAAATTGCGCTGTGCTTTGAGCTGGGCAGGGCAACGGTGGTTGTCGGAGAAGATCATCTTAGTTTGGCCATCGGTAAGCACGGCCAGAACGTTCGATTAGCCGCAAGGCTGACCGGCTGGGATATAGATATATTAACCCCGAACGAATACAATCAGGGAATTGAGCGGTTGTCGAGCTGCGTTAAAAGTGTGGAAGGTGCCGAAGATATATTGGTCGATAAGCTGATAGCACTCGGTGTTATAAGCGTTTTGGACCTGGATGATGTGGGGATTGAACCGCTGATTAATGACCTGAACATTGCCCAGGATATCGCTGAGAAGCTGGTGGAAGCGGCAGGCAAAGAGGCTAAAACTTTGACGGCTGAGCCCAGGCAAAAACAAGCAGAAAAAGAGTTGGCTCAGCAGATAAATACTGTGGGCAACGAAAGAGAAGCTTGAGAATTGGAGGTTTCATTTGACTGTAACGAGGGTTTACATCTTGGCAAAGGAGCTTGGCGTGAAAAGCTCCGCTATTGTAAAAAAATGCCAGGATGAAGGTTTGGACGTCGAGAACCACATGTCGGCTATTTCTGCCGGTCTGGCAGCGACGGTTCGTGAGTGGTTCACCGAAGGCGAGAACGTTACAACGGTCGAGATCGCTGAGAAAGTGGATTTAGACCGGGTTCGAATCAAGAAAAGACCCAAACGTAAACCCCCGGCCAAAGCTGAGAAAGGGCAGCAGGCTGAGCAGGTAGAAGCGAGCCAAGAGCCTGTTCAGGTAGCTGCTGAGCCTGCTGTCGTGGCAGAAGCGGACCGCGGTGAGCAGAAATCAGCAGCTGCTCGAACAATCGAAATCGAACAGGCTCGTTTGGAGCCTGATGTGGTTATAGAACAGCAGCCGCTGCCGCCGGAGAAGATAATTGAAGAGCCAAAAAAGCTGGAACCGGCGCCGATATTACCTGCCGGGCCGATGTTGGAAAAGCCTGAACCCGCTCAGCTGAGTGGACCACGTGTTGTTCGGGTAGAAGCGCCGGAGCCGTTGCGGCGGCCAAAGCAAAAATACAGATACGATGCGCCTGTTACAGAACCTTTGATGTACAGCGTGGATGAGCCGGAAGGTATGACTCTAATGCCGGGCAGAGAAAGGAAACGTGAGCATAGGCACCGGAAAGACAAGTCACATGTCCGTCGTGTAACCGGAGTCGATAGTGATGTCATACAAAGACCGAAAGTGCGAGGCAAGTGGCGACAAAGGGACATCGAGGAAAGACGTGCCCGGCTCGATGCTGCCAGCAGCGAGGTTATTCGATTAAGACCTGTGCGAAAGATAGCCACCAAAGCCGACCGTGAAGCCGCTGTTGCCCCGGTCAAACCCAAAAAAGTAGCGGTGAGCGAGCCGATCACGGTAAAGGAATTATCCTCGGTTTTGGCGGTCAAATCGGCTGATATTATCAGTGTATTGATGAAGCAAGACGTGATGGCTACTGCTAATCAAACTATAAATAATGATGTAGCGGAATTGGTAGCTTTGGAGTTTGATACCGAGCTGGTAATCGAGCACAAAAGCAGCCTGGAAGAGCAGATACTGATTGAATTTGAAAAGCGCGAGAGGAAGAACCTGAAGAAAAGAGCCGTGATAGCGGCAATGCTCGGTCATGTTGACCACGGCAAGACCAGCCTTCTGGATAAAATCCGCTCCACTCATGTTACCGCTGATGAAGCCGGTGGTATCACGCAGCATATAGGCGCCTCACAGGTTACATGGGACGGCAAGATGGTGACATTTATTGATACACCTGGCCATGAAGCTTTTACAGCCATGCGTGCCAGAGGCGCCAATATGACCGATGTGGTGGTGCTGACCGTTGCCGCAGACGATGGGGTAATGCCGCAAACCATTGAGGCGATAGCCCACAGCAGAGCTGCCGACGTGCCTATTATCGTAGCGCTAAATAAGATAGATTTGCCTGGCTGTGATATAAACCGGATTTACTCACAATTGGCTGAGCATAACCTTGCTCCTGCTGAATGGGGAGGGCAAACGGAAGTTGTCAAAACCAGCGCCATTACCGGTGAAGGCATACATGATTTGCTCGAGTGTCTGGATTATGTGGCGGAGTTGCTTGAGCTCAAGGCTGATGACACCATCCCTGCGACTGGGTGGGTTGTTGAAGCAAAACTGTCATCGCAGGAAGGTCCTGTGGCAACGCTGCTGATTAAGGAAGGGCAGCTAAATAAGGGCGATTTAGTATTGGCCGGCTGTGCTTGTGGCAGAGTGAAAATGATGAAAAACAGCCAGGGCAAGGTTATAAAAACAGCAGCAAGCTCTATGCCGGTAGAAATAATAGGGCTTGGCGATGTCCCTCAGGCCGGTGATATGTTTTATTGTCTGGATGATATCAACAAGGCTAAGCTTGCCGCCGAGGAGAACAAAACGCGCTCCAGAGAGAGCACTCTTGTCCAGCGTTCCAGGATAACGCTGGATAATTTATTTAGCCAGATAGAAGCCGGAAATGTTAAGGAGCTGAATCTTATCATTCGAGCCGATGTGCAGGGTTCGGTTGATGTCTTGACCAAATATTTGTCTGAGCTGAGCACCAACGAAGTAAAGATTAAGATTCTTCATGCTGCAACGGGCGGGATTACGGACGGCGATGTCCTTTTGGCTGAGGCCTCGAATGCCATTATTATCGGTTTTAGTGTAGTACCTGAAGAGCATGCGTCTAAGATCGCAGATAGCAGAGGAGTTGAGATAAGGTTATACAATATAATCTATCGCATAACCGAAGATTTGCAGAAGTCCATGGCGGGCATGCTCGAGCCGGAGGAGCAGGAGAAGAATCTCGGCAGGGCCGTTGTAAGAGTTGCGTTTAAGATTTCCAAAGTTGGCACTGTGGCCGGCTGTTATGTCACCAGCGGCATGGTGACGAAAAATGCCAGGGCAAGGTTGATACGTGACAATATCGTAATTAGGGACAACCTTACTATTGAGTCTCTTAAACATTTCAAAAATGACGTTCGTGAGGCCAAAACGGGTATGGAGTGCGGCATCAAGATTGCAGGATTCGATGATATTAAGGTCGATGATGTTTTTGACTTCTACGAAATTATTAAGGTGGCCAGAACACTGTGATCGTCGTGCGTCGTGCGTATGGGGTTGTGCTGCGCGATACGCCATACGCAATACGGAATACGAGTAAATAATGGTGACGCGAAGACAGGAAAAAGTAGCTCGCGTAATAAAGGAAGTAGTGAGCGAATCTATTGCCAACCATCTTAACGACCCGCGTATTGAGGGGTTGGTGAGTGTTACGAAAGTAGATATAGGTGCTGATTTGCGCCATGCCAGTGTTTATGTCAGTATTTTTGGTAAAAGTGAAGCCGCACAAAATAAAACTTTTGAGGCTATAACACATGCTAAGGGTCGAATACAATCGTTGCTGAGTGGAAGATTGCAGGGTAGATTCTGCCCCGTTTTGTCCTTTCATCAAGATGAGAGTTTTAAGAAGAGCCTTGAGACGATGAGACTTATAGACCGGGTCACAAGTGAGCTGGAAAAAAAGGATTCGTTTGTGCCTCCTGATGGTCATTAGTTTCAAAGCATGATAAAGTCATAAGTGTAGCAGTTTCACTTTGCTCCTGTATCTTTTTAAAAAGGCTTATTTTTAGACATAAAAAGGACTTTTATGAAAAATAGCAAAGAGTATGCCCAAAAGGTACAAAAGCTGTACCGCTCATTAAAACGCACCTCTGGTAAAACAAGTGACGTTACCTACGAAGAGCCTGCTGATGCAATTATTTATGCTGCTCTTAGTGAAAATATGAGCGACTCTGCGGCACAAGATGCGATAAAAAAGTTTAACGATTATTTCACTGATTGGAATGATTTGCGTGTCTCGAGAATAGAAGAGATTGCAGAAGTATTAGGTGGCCAGACACCCATTTCGAGGCAAATAGCTACGGCTCTTAACAGAACTTTAGCAGCTATATTCAACTCATATCACGCCGTCAGTCTGAAAGCTTTGGAAAAAATGGGCAAACGTCCGGCCAAGCAGATCCTTGACACACTTGACGGCGCCAGCCATTTCGTTGTTAATTATTGTATGCTTACGTCTTTACAGGGACATGCTATACCGCTTACGAAGAATATGATAGAGTATCTCAGGAGTAACAGGTTAGTTGACGCCGATGCCGATGAGCAGGAGATAGAAGGTTTTTTAACAAGACTGATTTCAGCCAGTAATGCTTATGAGTTTTATGCCCTGCTGCGGCAGGAAAGCGAAATGACCGAGGCAGGCAAAGGTAAAAAAACCACCCAAAGAGCAAAGACTATTAAATAAAGACCGTAAAGGAACATAGAGTAAAATTACCAGCAGTGAGGATAAGCAGCTACACAGGATACGAAACAATGTCAAAGGAAATATTGAAATTAGGTATTCCGGCAGGCAGTTTACAGAAGGCGACAATTGAGCTCTTCGACAAGGCTGGGCTTCATATTTGGGGTTCTGAAAGAAGTTTTTTGCTTCAGATAGATGATGAGCAGATTAGTCCCATTTGTCTGCGGGCGCAGGAAATGGGCAGGTATGTCGGTGACGGCGTGCTCGATGCCGGTATTACTGGCTTCGATTGGATAGCTGAAAGCGGCTGCGATGTGGTGGATGTTTGTGAGCTCCCTTACAGCAAAGCAACAACAAATCCCGCCAAATGGGTCCTTGCTGTGACCGATGAATCGAAGGCAGCTTCGCCGCAAGACCTTGCAGGCGGTATAGTAGCAACCGAGCTGGTTAACGTTACAAAAAAATATTTCGCTGAAAAAGGTATTGACGTAAAAGTGGAATTTAGCTGGGGTGCGACCGAGGTTAAGGCTCTGCTGGTTGATGCGATAGTGGAGCTTACCGAAACGGGTACGTCTCTGAGTGCAAATAATCTGCGGGTGATAGATACCGTGATAGCTTCTACTACCAGGCTGATTGCGAATAAAAAGGCCTGGCAGGACAAATTTAAAAGAGAAAAGATAGAGAATATCGCCATATTGCTCAATGCAGCTATCGAGGCACGCAGTAAAGTCGGCTTGAAGATGAACGTCAAAAAGGCCGACCTGGACGTGATACTCAAGGTGCTGCCGGCTGAAAAAAGTCCCACTATTTCAGGTTTGGCCGATTCTGATTACGTGGCTGTAGAGGTGATTATCGATGACAAGGTCGAACGGTCACTGGTTCCTGCTTTGAAACGTGCCGGCGCCTCCGGCATAATAACTTATCCGCTTAATAAAGTAA
>CAZIED010000097.1:0-2703 GCA_964538525.1 uncultured Pirellulales bacterium
CGTATAGATTGTAAACTCTTAATCTCAAATCGTCCCAACTGTTCCAGGTTAGTTTAATATACATATCTACCGCTCCATCTTCTATCGAGAACGTATGATCTGATTCGCCTCTTGCTGGAACAGATCCTCCAAAAGTGAATTCTTCTGTTTCCGGTGCTTCTTGTACAGTCACACTTGCAGTTCTGAATACCCCACCATTGCCAGTTGCCTTGATAGTTGTTTCTCCTGCATCCGTAGCTTTGAATATACCATTTGAATCAATGCTTCCATGACCATCAGTGACTTCCCAGGTTATTGTGCCCGGATTAGTCGGGTTTCCATATTGGTCCTTGCCAGTTGCAGTGAACTTTTGAGTATCGCCTACATACAGGCTAACATTGCTTGGAGAAACTTCTATGGTATTAAGGAACGGTGCTTCTTGTACAGTCACACTTGCAGTTCCAACTACTTCACCACTGGCTGCCCTAATAGTTGTTTTCCCTGAATCTGTAGCTGTGAAGAGACCGTTTGATTTAACGTTTCCTGTTTGACTATCGGTGCTTTCCCAGGTTATTGTGCCAGGATTAATCGGGTCTCCATATTGGTCTTTGCCGGTTGCAGTGAACTGTTGAGTTTCGCCTACATACAACGTCACACCGCTTGGAGAAACCTCAATGCTAGTTAGAACTCGCGTTTTACTAGCAACTCCTGCCGCCTCGGCGGCATTGACCAGGCCATATCCGTACCATTGATCCCATCCGGCATTGCCCAGATCATCAGCAGTGTTTTTAAGTGTAGAGCGGACGTCACCATTTGAGCCAGCCAAAATCAAAGCAATGGTTCCTGCCACATGGGGACAGGCCATCGAGGTGCCACTCATTGTGGCATAACCGCCATTTATGTAAGTTGAGTAGATAGCGACGCCAGGTGCGGCCATCTCCAAAGCGGGACCTGTGCTTGACCAGCTTGCCTTTTTGTTATTTTTATCTGTCGCACCGACTGCGATAACAGAGTCATATTTGGCAGGATAATCCACCGTATCCAACTCCCATCTGCCCACACCTCTATAATCGTTGCCTGCAGCAGCAACCAAGAATATTCCAGCCGCGTAGGCGTCATTACAAGCATTTTGCAAGGTTTGATAATTAGAATTAGTGCCCAAGCTCATGGAGATAACCTGCATCTTGTTTTCAATCGCCCATTCGATTCCAGCAACTAAATCGCTTGTATAACCACTTCCCGATGCGTCTAATACTTTGACTGCATAAATAGAGGCTTCCGGGGCGACGCCAACAACGCCAATGTTATCATCTAAGGCTGCAACAATGCCAGCGCAATGAGTTCCGTGTCCATGGTCGTCCATCGGGTCATCGTCATCGTTAAAAAAATCATATCCGCCATGATAGTTGGCTGATAGGTCAGGATGCTTGTAGTCAATACCAGTGTCAATAATGGCAACCTTTATTCCTGCACCTTTGTTGTATGGATGGACATTACCTGCGCCTATGTGTTTAACACCCCATGAATTCTCTATTTCTGCATCGAGGGCATATACCTTGCCATCTTCTTCAATGTAGTCAACTCTGGGGTCGTTCCTCAATCTTGAAATCTGCATTTTAGAGAGTCTTGCTGCTACTACGGGCAGAAATCGGTAGGAGTAGCGAACTGTTCCGCCAGATTCCCGGGCCCATATTTTGTGTCTTTCAGCATTTTGATGTCCTATTCCATCTTTGAAGCCTATTAATACTCTGCCTTCAGAACGATTCTCCTGGGCGAAGGATGTAATATTGAAATTAAGAATTACACAACCAAATAGTAAGATTTCTACAACGAGACGTGTATTTTTCATAAAACCATCCCTGTAAAAAAACTGAACTCGCAAATATACTATATTGTTAGTTTAGCGAAAACCTCCTCGTAAGTCTTTTACTATACATTTGAATATCGACAAGGTAACGTATTTTTCATAATTTTTTGCATTTTTACTACTTAAAGTTATGAAGACAGTTTTTCCTTAATGGTAAGGCTTTGAGCCGAGTTGTCTGAGTTATAAGACGTTAGTCACTAAGAGACAAAGATTCGTTAATTCGGCAAATTTTGCTTCGGCTTCTTCTTTTGTTAATTCATCAGGTATTGTATGGTAGTTATTTGAAAGTTTGGATTTTTTCCTTGGATATATTGAATTTTTAGAATGGTCGTCGATGAATAAATAGTAATTATAATAATCCACATCACAGAGAATGTTTTCAACAATGGATTCGACTTCGATGATCCATTCATCAAGGTCATTACACGTTGGTACAAGCATATTTTCTCCCCCAGTTTTTTCAGCCGCAGCAGCTACCATTTCTCTCCAGTATGTATTCGTCTCAGCCTCGTTTATTTCCAGAGCTATTAAATTGTTAAGATGTTCAAATACTGCGGAAATCGCGCCTTCTAAAACTCCTTTTAGATCAATAGATGGTCTGTCTTTTCTCAATAGCCCCTTTCCGGTAGTTTCCAGAGCTGAAATCTTTTGCCTATAGGTTAGGCTATCAAAACAGTCAATACCTAAATGATAATCATAAAGTTGATTCAGCTCTGCAATCTTGAGCAGATTCAGAAGTGCTTCTGCAAATACTTTGGCTTCTGCACCTTCAAGTATGCGTTCACCATAAGGTGTTCGCCACATTGGGGTCCTTCCGTATCACCTATAAATCAATCCCTTTTTGGTTGTAAATCATT
>CAZIED010000097.1:2803-8400 GCA_964538525.1 uncultured Pirellulales bacterium
TTGGTTGTAAATCATTTGTCATGTAGCAGGTTTGCTGTTGTGATTATGGAAACATATTATTGTCTCGGAATATTGTGGAGACTACGTATTCTGATACTTATTGTGTTGTTTGCTGGGTATATAGGCGGTTATTGTACCCAAAAGGCCTCAAATGGTCATAAAATATTAAAAATAGATTATTCGAAAAAGAAATTAAGATTGATAAGACATCACAATTCAATTGTTAGTTATATATGTAGGAAAGAAATTATGAGCTGGTTTTTGGTATTTGAGCTTTTGAATTCTTATGTAAACTTTCCGGCAGTTCAATCAACCCCATTGTAGCAGCTTGCATGACGAGATCAATTAAATTATCGACCTCGAACTTGCGCATTATATGACTGCGGTGTACTTCTACAGTCCTGACCGAACGGTGAAGCAGATGAGCAATTTCTTTGTTACTTAAGCCTTCTAATATAAGACTCAAAATTTTCATCTCAGTTTTTGTAAATAATCTGGAAACATCATGATTGAACATGGAAGGTTGTTTTTCTTCCTCTAAGTTCTTATCTCGCTTGAAGTTCGGTGAGCTATGCTCAAACTCTGCCACGCGTTTTCGCAATGCTTTTAATTCTTGGAGCAACTCGGCAATATTCTTCCGCTCCTCCGGTAACATCCACACTGCTCCTTTATTAGTGCCTATTATCCCTCGCTCCACTGGCATCTGGAGCATGCTACAACGACGTTGGTTTATGTTAATTTAGCTAATCGAGGAGATTTTTATAACGGATTAATCAAAAACAGTCAAGAGAAAAAATGTGTATATTACCAAAGTCTTTATATTTTGACGCTGTGCCTTATTAGCATAAGTAGAGATAAGTTCTATATTTTGCCATACTTAGGTTGTTATTTGTGACTTATATATCCCATTTTAATTATTTTAAATTTTCTTTCGTTTTGTTTTGTCATTTAATTGTAGTTAAACGAAAAAAGCTTATTGGCCTGTTCAGATGGATTATATTTGTTTTTAAGTCATCAATATGCCGTGTCGATACTGGTTGTTAGTTATTTATGGAGACTTTACATGGAAAGTCAAGACCCGATAATATCACTTTTATTGCAAGAAAAGATCGTTGATGAGCAGACTCTCCAGACCGCCCTGGAGCAGCAGCAAAAGACAGGACAAAGTCTGATAAGCATACTTAGGAAGGCTAATCTCCTTGATGAAGAGCAATTTACCAAGATAATTGCTTCTGCCAATAAGATAGAATTTGTCAATCTTTCCCCGGAAGCTGTTGATCCAATGGTGGCTCATCTTGTCTCGTATGAGATTGCGAGCCGATATAATGTGATTCCAATAAAAAGAGATGGAGATCATCTGCTTGTAGCGATGAGCTCACCTCTGGACCTCGCTGTTCGTGACCAGATAGAGGCAAAAACCGGCTACAAGGTTATTCCGGTTGCCGTAGTGCCCAGTGCTATTAGACAGACTATACAGTATCACTTCAACGTGGCTAATGTGACAAAGCAGGCAATAGTCTCGATGCGTCTGAAAGAGGACTCTACCAAAAGCGCACAGCAGGGTGAGGCTGAGGAAAAATCGGCAAGAGTCGCAGAGGCTCCGATTGCAAAGCTGGTTTCCTCTATAATAAGAGGCGCTATTGATGCCCGGGCAAGCGACGTTCACATTGAGCCTCAGGCAACCGACGTCAGGGTGCGATATCGCGTCGATGGAATCCTGCGAAATGCCATAGATGTTCCCATATCGGCGCAATTGGAGGTGGTCTCGCACATCAAGATTATAGCGGATATGGACATTTCTGAAAAAAGAGTTCCTCAGGACGGCCACATGGCCTTGCGGCATGATGGTAAGGATTATGATTTGAGAGTTTCATCCCTGCCCTCGGTTGGGGGAGAAAAGATTGTCATAAGAATTCTCGATAAAAATGTCGACAGGTGGTCGTTGAATGCTGTGGTGACCTCCCCAGCCGATAATCAGAAGTTTAGAGAGCTGATTAGTAATCCTTATGGCATGTTGTTGCTGACAGGACCGACCGGCTGCGGTAAGACAACCACGCTGTACTCGGTCCTACAATTGGTAAGCACCCCTGAAAGAAATGTTGTCACTGTTGAAGACCCTGTAGAGTACCGTCTTGATGGTATTACGCAGGTGCAGGTAAGGCCGGTTGCTGGATTGTCTTTTGCATCGGCGTTGCGAAGCATATTGCGGCAGGACCCGAATGTTATACTGATTGGGGAAATCCGTGACCTCGAAACTGCGGAAATAGCCATCAGTGCCGCTCTGACCGGACACTTGGTATTAAGCACGCTGCATACTAATGACGCAGCTGGTGCAGTATCGCGTCTGGTCAATTTGGGAGTACCTCCATTTCTTGTTTCTTCGGCACTTTTGGGTGCTGTGGCCCAAAGGCTTATAAGGTTGTCTTGCCCGCAGTGCAAGCAGGCCTACCAGCCTTCACAAGAGGAGCTGCGATGTATTTTTGGCAATTCTATCCCGAATTCGAACATTAATCTGTACCGTGGTGTCGGCTGTAAGAATTGCTATCAAACGGGATACCGGGGCCGCAAAGCGATTTATGAGATACTGCATGTTTCGGATGGAATCAGGCGAATGATAGTAGATGGGGCCAGTGACGACAAAATCAAACAGCAGTCGATTGCAGAGGGCATGAGAACTTTACGTAAAAGTGGAGTTGATGAGGTTCTAAATGGCGTGACAACGCTGAATGAATTAATGCGGGTTGTCGATATAGGGACAAGTTAATGGCGGTTTATGAATATACAGCAAGAGACCAGATCGGGAACAGCTTTACCGGCTCCTCCAATGACATTGGCAGTGTTTCGGCACTGCGTGAAGAGCTGGCCAAGATGGGTTATGCTTTGGTAAAGGCCAAGCGGGCAAAATCGACGGCTAAAAGGCGCAGGAAGGTAAGAAAGTCAGAAGTTGTAACCTTTACTTATAAATTTGCTGGGATGTATGCGGCGGGACTGACAATTCTGAGATGCTTGGAGACGCTGGAGGAACAGACAGAGAATAATACTTTCCGAAGCGTACTGGCTGATGTAAAACAGAGCGTGGAAGTCGGGTCGAGTCTGAAAAAGGCCTTTGAAAAGCACAAAGGAATATTCTCGGATTTTTTCCTGGGCATGATCGAAGCAGGTGAATCAGGAGGGAAATTAGCCGAAGTGCTCGAAAAGAGCGCTGTATATTTGGAGAAGCAGGCAGATCTCAAGCGAAAGGTCAAGGCAGCCTTTATTTATCCGATTGTAGTAGGCGTAGTGTGTTTTGTGGTTGTGGGTTGTCTCTTGGTTTTTATTGTGCCTATGTTTATGAAGCTTTATAAAAGGTTGCATGTAGAATTGCCTGGTCCAACCCAGGTACTTGTGGACTTGAGCGCATTAATTAGAGACTGGTGGTGGGCAATCCTTATTTTTGCGTTTGCGTTGGTGGTCTTGATACGCCGATTTTTCAAGAGTCCGCAGTTCAAGGCAGGATGGGATGTTTTCAAGCTAAAAGTACCTGTTTTTGCAAAACTCAATCGAATGATTGTGGTTTCGAATTTTACACGGACCTTTGCGATGCTGGCTTCGGTGGGGGTTTCGTTGATTGAGGCGCTGAATGTGGCGAGCATAGTTGCTCACAATCACAAAATGACCGAAGTTGCCAAGGAATTACAGGAATCGATTCAGGCGGGCAATCCCGTTGGGAAGTCCATGAAAAATTATGACATTTTTCCTCCGGTGATCGTGCAATTGGCCGTTTCAGGAGAGGAAATAGGTCAGTTACCTGATATGTTGAATAAAGGAGCCGATTTTCTGGACAAGGATATCGACAGGATCATAAGCTCTCTGCTGGTTAAACTGGAGCCGGCTCTGACGCTGGTTATGGGAGCAATTGTGGGATTTATCCTCATGGCCGTATATTTGCCAATGTTGGATTACATGCAGCATTTGAAATAGTTCTTCCGAGACTCAAGGCTTGAATTACAAATTACCAGTTACCAACCCTCTGGAGCTGGTTTTGACCGTGTCCAGCTTTGGATTAATATTTACTTTAGAGGACAATTGCACAAAGATGCCGATTATTACCGATAAAAACGGTTTCTATGCTGTAAAAAGCTCAAATTGTTCAGGTAATTTATCCAATGAATTTTGTTAATTTTCTCATAGGCTTTTTTTAAAGTGACCCCTTTATTAAGTCGATGTTTCCACCATCGATATAACCAGAACAAGGTATATTTGAAAGGGTAAAAAATGCGCAAGAGAAAAGGTTTTACACTGGTTGAATTGCTTATTGTCGTTCTGATCCTTGGGGCACTGGCTGCCATTGCCATTCCCAGAATTGTGGGAGGTGCAACCAGCGCCAAGATCAATGCCTGCAATACGAATGTTGACTTGATAAACTCGCAGATCGAGCTTTACTATGCAAATACCGATGGCTGGCCGACTGCATTGACAGATGTGACTAACAGCCTAGATTATTTCCCAGATGGAGCACCGACATGCCCGGTTAGTGGTTCGGTTTATGATGCTGATTATAACACGACCAAGAAACGGGTCATTCACAACCATTAACAGTAAGAATGGATTGATGAGGTTGCGTACAGGCTGGTGTAGAGGAGAACGGGATGGAATCTCGAAAAGGCTTTACTCTGGTTGAACTGCTGATTGTGGTTTTGATCCTTGGGGCACTGGCTGCCATTGCCATTCCAAGAATTCTCGGCGGTGCAACCAGTGCCAAGGTGAATGCCTGTAAAGCCAATACCAAAGAGCTAAATGCGCAGATCGAGATATATAGGGCAAACAACGATGTTTGGCCATCATCCCTGGAGGATGTTACCAGTAATTTCGAAATTTTTCCCGATGGTCCACCTGAATGTCCATTTGGGACGCCCTATATTATTAATTCGACTACTCACCGCGTTAACGCGCACAATCATTAACGAAGGGATCCCACCTTGCGGGAACCCACGAGTGAAAGAAGGTCGGGAAGCTGTACAGTTTCTGCCCGCAGTGGCGGCTAAATCAACAAGGGTGGTTGCACATACATGCAGCCATCCTTGTTGATTTTCTATAATGAAATAAACTTTGGTGGCCGGGTATTATGAAACAAGGAAAAACGGCTTTTAGTCTCGTTGAACTGTTAATTGTCGTTATGTTTCTCGGCATATTTGCAGTAATTGCCGTGCCAAGATTTAATTTCGCAATGGTTTCCAGACATAAAGCCGAAGCTGTTGCCAGAAAGCTGGTTGTCGATCTCCGTCGCACTCGCGGCCTGGCTATTTCTGATGCTGCAAATAACTCCCAGGGTTACGAATTAAAGATGGTCGGCTCTGTGCCTTATACCGCTTATGAAATAGAAAACATGGATACCCATGAAATGGTAGATTCGCACACAACAGACGGTATCACAATCAACTGCCCCACTGGGCACAAATTCAGATTTGGTCCGCTGGGTGAGCTAAAATCCGGAAGCGCCACTCAGATGGTTATTTCAGCACAGGGCAAGACCTTTACTATTACCATTATCCCGGCTACAGGCTTGGTAAAATGTACCGAAAGCTGAAATAAGTTCGTTGTTCATGGTTCATTGTTAA
>CAZIED010000098.1:0-8385 GCA_964538525.1 uncultured Pirellulales bacterium
AAAATGTTAGAATTTTTACCCAAAAAGCATAAAAATCGTTTTGTGTTGGAAATTTGGGATAAAGACGGACTTTTGGAACAGGAAAAGTCCCTTGGCCTTAATGTCGATGTTTGAATGTCTAGCCTAAAAATGAATAATTAGACTATTTTAGTCTTCGTTCATAACCAGTAGGACGTGCGAAGAAGAAAAACGAGGCCGAAGCTGCGGATGAATTCGTATTGCGTATTGCGTATTGCGGGTAGATTGGAGGAGTTTAGAGATGTCTTCCCGCCCCATAGGGGGTGACTTTTTTTGTGTCAAAGTGTGCTGATAACTTTAGGCATTTTAGTTCACTTTAGTCACTTTTATTCTTCTTTGAGCATCTTCAAACAAAATCTATCGGTCATGCCTGCAATGTAATCACAGACAGTTCTTTCCAGACCTTCTTTTGGTACGAACTGCTGGAAGTAACCCGGCATCAACTCCGGCTTTTTACACAGCCTTTCAAAAAGCTGCTCAAGCCAGGTCTTAACCTTATTTGCAGTTTCCATTAGTGATTCATGTTTATAGAAGTTTTCGTATAAGAACTTTTCCAGTTTTATTAACTCAGCAACGCTTCGGCGTGAAAGCACAATAAAATTTTTGTTTTTATCGTATATATCGTTAACTGTTTTTATATTTGCCTGAACTATCGTTTTTTTGCTGCTGTCAATACAATCACCGACGAGCTTATCGATGATTGCTTTTGCGGTTCTTGTTCTGCGGATGGTTATATCTTTAATCGCTTTTGCATCTATTCGGATTTCCGCCTCCGCGAATATCTCAATATTTTGTAGTTGCTCGGCGCTAATCAGGCGTGCACGCATAGCATCTTCAAGGTCGTGACAGTTGTACGCAATGCGGTCGGCAATATTGGCGACCTGACCTTCGAGCGAACAGTTTAACTCGCAAAAGGTTTCGTCATTTGGATTATCATACGGCCCTTTGTGCTTAGCCAGTCCGAGACGCGTTTCATACATTAGATTCAGGCCAGTAAAGTTTGGATATGGATGTTCGAGCAGGTCAACAATCCGCAAGGTTTGCGTGTTGTGCTCAAAGCCGCCGCAATCAGCCATCAAATCATTGAGGGCTTTTTCGCCTGCATGTCCAAAAGGCGGGTGTCCCAGGTCGTGTGCCAGGCATATCGCTTCGGTGAGGCTTTCATTGAGTCTAATTTCTTTTGCAATGGTTCTTCCAATTTGAGCTACCTCGATGCTGTGAGTAAGCCGTGTGCGGTAATAGTCGTCCAAACCTGGTGTAAAAACCTGGGTTTTGCCTTCCAGCCGGCGAAAGGCCGAGCAGTGAATAATGCGGTCGCGGTCGCGTTCAAAGTCCGAGCGATAAGGATGAGGCTTTTCTGAAAATTGTCGGCCACGACTTGTCTTTTCAGTGACAGCATATTCAGCAAGCTCACTTACCATAAGTTCAAAAACCAAAATGTTCGTCGTTCATAGTTCGTTGTTCGTCGATGAACAATGAACTCATAACAATGAACTCATAACTAATCCAGATTGGGAAAGTTGTGGTTTTTGCTGACCTGTTTCAGAAGGACGAGCAGCTCTATCAGGCTTTGGCTGATAACTTTAGTGTCACTGCATACGCTCATGAAATTTGTGTCCCCATCCCATCTGGGTACGATATGAATGTGCAGATGGTCAGGAAGCCCCGCACCGGCACACCTTCCGAAGTTCATTCCGATATTAAAGCCGTGCGGTTTTATCGCCAGAGACAGAGCTTTTTGGGATTCTCTGACCAGTTTAATCATTTCCAATAATTCATCATTTGTCGCCTGCTCAAGACCGCCGATGTGACGTATCGGAGCTATCAGCAAATGGCCGTTGTTATAGGGGAAGCGATTGAGCATCACGATATTTTTATCTGTTCGCCATAACAGCAGATTTTTATTATCATCCTGTGGAGTTTGTGCGTTGTGGCAGATAAAACAATCCGAACCAGGTGGTTTTTCGCTCAAGCCCTGGATATATTTAATCCGCCACGGTGCCCATAAGTTTTTGTGTTCCAATCTATGTACCTCCACCACGGATTGACACAGAAAATTATAATAAATAAAAATCTTTATAATCCGCGAAAATCTGTGTAATCCGTGGTTTCTTCTCAGTTACTGCTCAACTTTTTCCAAACTATAGGAGCGTATAGCGGTCATCCTTATTATGCCGGGTTCTTCGACATTCTTTGGATTGGAATCAGCCATTACCCATTCAGTCCGTAGTTTTTCATTGTATTTTTCGACTCTGCCGGCGGTTAAATCAAATTGTAACTCGCCGGTGTATGTTTCGATGTTGTCAAAAAAATTTGTAATGGGGCTTATCGCTTGTTTTTTGTGAGGCTCCTCTGCTGTTGCCGATGATGGTATGGCATTCATCTGGACGATAGCAAGCTGCTTATTGTTTATATTTTTAATTTCTTTCAGAGAGTAGATTTTTTCATAAGATTTAGCGCCCATCTGGCGAAAAGAGAAGGTATTTATCTTGCTCCATTTATTATCCTTTCTCAATATCTTTGTTTTTCTATCAGGAATCGCCTGAATTGTATGGCGGATCTTAATCGCTTCATCGGAGAGCAGAATTAATGGCCTTTGTGTTGCGGTAGTGACACCTTCAAGGGTTGTGCGCGCCTCGTTTGCGTCGATAACTTTGACTACCTCACCCGTGGGGGAAATTTTTATGGTATAGCTTAGCCCGATTAGCTTTATCAGAGGATTATTTTGGTCTTTCTCTCTGGAGCTATCGAAGTCAAGAACGGGATTGTTTTGGTATATAGAGTGATACTTAAGCTCTTTGACGGTGATTTTTGCAATAGCATCGCCTTTATCGTCGATATTTTGAACTTGCTGGTTGAAAGTTATTTCGTTTCGACTGAAGTTGCGCTGGTAACTTTTACTTTTCAAAGCAGGGTCGTCTAATAATGAGCCTTCAAACCGAATGCTATCCTCAGCTTCCGTTGTTACTTTGTAGGTTGTTAAATCTTCGGGAGTGAGCTTTAGTGTGAGGGTTGTGGTCTGGGTGCAGCCTGCTGTTGAGAAAAGCAGACCAGTTACGGCGATATGAATGCAAGTGGAAATTTTTTTCGATATAACCATAGGTCTATCCGCGAATTTAGTTTTACAAAGGTTGCTACTCTGCGAAGTATCACTACGAAGCGCGAGTTCGTGTTGTAATTATATATTTCGTTTGCCTCGGGACAATTGATTTTTCTTCAAATATATATAATTGATGGTTACAATTACAAAAATTGTCATTGCGAGGCCTGAAAGGCCGTGGCAATCTCTGACCTTCGAACGAATGAGATTGCTTCGCTTTCGCTCGCAATGACACCAGTCATTTGAGTTTTTGCAGAGCATTAGTTTGTTAAACTTTTTTGGAGAAGCCTGATTATGAGAAGTGATACGATTAAAAAAGGTTTTCAGCGTGCGCCGCACAGAGGTTTGCTTTATGCCTGTGGATTAAGTGAGGCTGATATCGAAAAGCCATTCATTGGCATTGCAAATAGTTTCTGTGAGATAGTGCCCGGTCATGTTCATCTTAATAAAGTTGGTCGCGTGGTCAAAGAGGCAGTCCATAAAGCCGGCGGTATTGCTTTTGAGTTCAATACCATAGCAGTCTGTGACGGCATCGCTATGGGCCATACCGGTATGAAATATTCTTTGGCCTCGCGGGAGATTATCGCTGATTCGGTTGAGGCTATGGTGCAGGCACATTGTTTTGACGGCCTTATTTGCATACCGAACTGTGATAAAATCATCCCAGGTATGCTGATGGCGGCGGTTAGATTGAATATCCCAACGATTTTTGTCTCCGGCGGGCCTATGAAAGCGGGCAAAACAAAAGATGGAAAGGCCATTGACCTTATCACTATTGGTGAAGGCGTTGCCCAATTTAATGCCGGAAAAATTGATGCGCAGTACCTGAAAGAGCTTGAATGCGCCGCCTGTCCAACGTTTGGAAGCTGTTCAGGAATGTTCACTGCCAATTCGATGAATTGCTTATGTGAAGCAATCGGCATGGCTCTGCCTGGCAATGGGACAATTCTCGCGGTCGATCCGAAACGGCAAGAACTTTACAAAGCCGCAGGCAAACAGATTATGACCCTTATTGAGAGGGACATTAAGCCGTTGGATATAATCAGCCAAAAATCGTTAGATAACGCTCTTATTCTGGATATGGCGATGGGTGGCTC
This sequence comes from uncultured Pirellulales bacterium, assembly GCA_964538525.1. Taxonomy (GTDB): domain Bacteria; phylum Planctomycetota; class Phycisphaerae; order Sedimentisphaerales; family Anaerobacaceae; genus CAZIED01. The sequence goes on from CAZIED010000098.1 coordinate 4,216, forward strand.
AACAAATACTGTCCTGCATACGTTGGCATTGGCCAATGAAGCCGGCATTAAATATGACCTTGAACGAATAAATGAAATCGCAATAAAATGCCCCAACATTTGTAAAGTATCACCTTCAAGCGAATTCCATATGGAGGATGTTGATGCGGCTGGAGGCATAAGTGCGATTTTGAAGGAGGTTAGCAAGACCCCGAATTTATTGAATACCAGTTGTCTAACAGTGACGGGCAAAATGCTCGGTGAAAATATCGCTAACGCCAAAATCAAAAACAAAGAAGTTATTCGTCCATTGGACAATGCGTATTCCAGGACCGGCGGTTTGGCCATTCTGCGAGGAAATCTTGCTACGAATGGTGCCGTAGTAAAAACAGCCGGCGTCACAGGAAAAATGCTAAGACACACCGGGCCGGCGATTATTTTTGAGAGCCAGGAAGATGCCTGCGATGGGATTTTGGGCGGCAAGGTCAAGGAAGGTGATGTTGTAGTAATTCGCTATGAAGGTCCGAAGGGAGGACCAGGCATGCAGGAAATGCTTTGGCCGACAAGTTATATTATGGGTGCGGGACTTGGCGAATCGGTTGCGCTGATTACAGACGGCAGGTTTTCAGGTGGCACAAGAGGCGCATGTATCGGCCATATAAGTCCTGAGGCGGCGGTAGGGGGGCCAATTGGATTATTGAAAGATGGTGACATAATTGAGATTGACATCCCTAATAATAAAATCAATGTGAAGCTGTCTGATAAGGAGCTTGCCGAGCGTAGAAAGGCCTGGAAGCCGCCCAAGCCGCGGATAACCAAAGGCTGCCTTGCTAAATACGCCTCGATGGCCACCAGCGCCGACACGGGAGCAGTTTTAAAATTCCAGGTGTGAATTAACCTTATTTATTTTGCTGGGAATCACTGGTCAGTGAGAATATAATAGCATCAGAATAATACGGTGATGTGAAATTTATACGACGATCGGATTTGGGAGTAAATCCTATGTACGAGAGAATTGCAATCGACCCGAATATTTGTCATGGCCAAGCTTGCATTAAGGGTAAGCGAATACCTGTGCATCAGATTATTGCAATGTTAGCCAACGGCGACACAATTGAAGAGCTTCTGGCAGAGTATCCTTCTCTTGAGCGTGAGGATATTTTAGCATGTCTCAATTATGCTGCCTCATTGGCAGAAGAACAGGTAACGCCCATGGAGGGATAAATAAACGAGCAATGCGAATACTTGTGGATGAGAATATTCCTCTGATGACTGTGGAACAAATACGTCAATTGGGCAATGACGTATTTGATATTAGAGGCACGGCTGAAGAAGGTATTTCAGATGAGCTTCTTTGGGAACAAGCTTTTCGAGAAAAGCGGTTATTGATTACAACCGATAGAGGTTTTGCTCATTATCGTGACAGAGAGCATTATGGCATCTTGATAGTTTCTCTACGCAGGCCCAACCGTCATAAAATCAATAAACGTGTTCTTGACGCAATGAAGTTATTTTCTGTTGAGCAGTGGCCTGGCTTATTGGTTGTTATGCGTGATAGGGCTATGAGCACTTGGCGTCAAACCTCCAAATGATATTGGGCTGCTAAGCCCAATACGCCTCAATGGCCACCAGCGCCGACACTGGGGCAATCCTAAGATGGTAGAAGAGATGACTATAAAGAGTTTCATACTTGATAAAAATGTCTTTGTTGGGACTAACGAATGTGAACTTTGCAACTTTGTTAGAAGTCATACTGTTATACTACCAGAGACACTTTTTTACGAGTGTTATACCAGTAACGAACTTTCTAATAAAAGGTTTTTGGAACGACTATACCGATTGCTTAAAGAAGGCGCTTACGTTACCTATCAGCTAATGCAAATTATTGCAGATGAAGGAAAGAATTTATCTCCCTGTACTTGTATTATTGACTATTCTGAAACGAATAACCTTCGTGAGACACCTTTCCGAGAAGAAAGAACTATTGGAAAAGTAGAAATTGATGAAACAAAGAATGACAGGTCTAAAATGGCAAAAGGCATGAAGAAGCTTGCTTTAAAAATAGCGCAAAAACTATCTAACAATCCTGATTACCTAAAAGAAATAAGAAGCTTAAATCTGAATAGGAAAGAAAGATTTAAAAGGTGGATTGAAATAGCTGATAAAAATGATATTCATGATTTAGCTAGTGAAAGTTTCCGTAAGTGTGTAATAGAGCCAAAAAGATTTTGCTTATCAACTGATTGGATCAGTTGGCATTATATGAGACTAATTTACGCTATTGCTTTGGAGTATTCTTATTTGAAGATAACAGCTACTTGCCCGCAAGATGAGTTTGCTGAGCATGATTTTATGGATATTCAGTACATTACTTTTCTTTCCAAGTCCGAAAGTTTGCTAACTGGAGATGTTAAACTTCGGGAACTTGCTGAAGCAGCATTTCCCAATAAAGAGGTTTTCAAAAACGTTCAAGACATAAGTGGTTAGCAGTAAGATTCTATGGTATAGTGATGATATATATACATTTTGTGTACTCGCATTAAGTGATTGCTATAACAGGACGGATTTTTATATAATTCGAGTAATCAAGAAAGAACGCTCAGGACTACACTATGGATATAGAACATATAGTTAGGGAGTTCAAAGAAAAGGCCGAAAAATTATACGGCAAACGACTAAAAAATATCATTCTCTATGGCTCCTGGGCAAGAGGCCAAGCCACAGAGGATTCGGACATTGACTTGGCCATTGTACTTGATGGCGAGGTTGACCCATGCCGAGAGATTGATGCAATGATAGACCTGATAACTGACATCAATCTTGATTTTGAAACCCTGCTATCAGTTTATCCTCTTTCGATTACTGATTTCAAGCAGTTGAACAGTCCCCTGCTGCTCAACCTGCGCAAGGAGGGAAAGCCCGTATGAACGAGACAGCCAGTCTGATTGAAAAGGCCAGGCGGTATCTGAAGAGTGCCAAAACGCTTATAGCAGACGATGATTATGAGTCATCAGTATCGCGCTCTTATTATGCTATGTTCTATGCAGCAGAAGCTGCACTTTTGAAGAAAAAACTTTCATTTTCATCACACAAAGGTGTTATATCCGGCTTTGGTAAGCATTTTGTAAAGGCAGGTATCTTTAGCAAACAAATGGGCCGAGAGCTGAACCGGGCCTTCGAAAAACGACAGATTGGCGACTATGGTCATGCCTTTGCCATCTCCAGCCAGACAGCAGAACAAGTGTTAGAAACTGCAAAAGAGTTCGTCGATGCGGTCGCGGATTGGCTACAAGCTCAATCCTAAGCATTTTAGATTAGCAGCCTCATAAAGATGAAATCATATTGGTACGATAATGGTCTTCATTTTGAGTGTGTGCGGTGCGGAAGGTGCTGCGCCGGGCCGACTCAAGGATATATATGGGTCAGCCGGCCAGAAATCGAATTTATCGCAAATCATCTAAAAGAAACAACCGGCCAGATACGGCGTAAGTTCTTGCGGCGTGTGGGCCTGCGAATAACAATTATTGAACACCAAGACAGCAAAGACTGCATATTTCTGCAAAAAAAGAACGGACAAAAAACGTGTACGATTTATCCTTTTCGCCCAAGCCAGTGCAGAAGCTGGCCATTCTGGCCAAATAATTTAGAAAATCCCGATACGTGGAGCAGAGCATCTAAGAAATGTCCTGGAATCAATCGCGGAAGGTTCTACAGTTGCGAAGAAATTGAAAAAATCAAGAAGAGTAGAAAATGGTGGCAGAATCAAAATCAAGCAGACGGCTTTTTACAAAAGTAGCTGAAATCTACGATTGGCTGGATTTACAAATCCGTGATTCTGCCGAGCTGGCAGGGCGATGCAAGGCTTGCGGAACCTGCTGTGATTTTGCTGTTTATGATCATCGTTTGTTTGTCACTCCGCCGGAATGGGCGTATTTAGCCGCGAAGCTGGGCGGTAAAAATATAAAGCCCATGCTCACCAGCCGATGCCCTTATAATATCGATGGTAAATGCAGCGTTTACCAATATCGCTTTGCCGGCTGCAGAATATTTTGTTGTAGTGCCGACAAAGAATTTCAAAGCAGACTAAGCGAGTCTGTTCTTAAGAAATTCAGGTCTCTCTGCACGCAATTGAACATCCCTTATCGATATAGTGACTTGGCTGCTGCGTTGAGCAGTTTTGAAGCCTTCTAA
>CAZIED010000099.1:0-4751 GCA_964538525.1 uncultured Pirellulales bacterium
CCGGCCAGCTTGAAGCCGAGCTGCAGGCCGGGCGGGGAAAATACTTCGGACCTTTTCTGATAGCGGCATATCTGGCCTTTGGAATATACCTGTCGGCACTGTATTTCGGCCATAAGGTCGTTCCCATTTCAGATTTTCCGGATATTGTGAAAGTTGGTCATGACCTTTTATCTTTCAGGCTGCCGGTACGTTTCAAGCAGGCTCCGGTTGTCGGTTTATTGCAGGCCTTGCTTTCATACGTAGTTGGCGGACAACACCCCGACCTTACCGCCGGCTGGCTGCTAAATGCCATTTTGCATCCGCTTAATCTGGTTTTATTTTATCTAATCGGCAAACAAATAGCAGGCAGAGCCGCGATATGGTTTGCCATCATTGCAATATTGAACCACTGGATTATATACATGCTCACAGAGCCTATAATGGAAACGTCGCTATTATTTTTCTCGCTGGTGACATTCTATTTAATCTTTAATCGCTCCAGCTGGTGTTATGTTTTTGCATCTATAACAACTATAGTGCGATATGAGGGAGCAGCGCTCATTTTGGCCGCCTTTGTTATGGATATGATTTACGGCAAAAACAAACGCGAACGAATCCGAGCCTTTTTGTATTCCGCTCTTGCTGCCATTCCTCTTGCGCTCTGGATGCTCGGCACTATTTTGACCTGGAAGCCGGATGAAAGCCATTATTTAAGCGTACTTTTTTCAAAAGACTACGCAAAAGCATTCGCTCAACCGGTGGAACAAAGGACCGGCTTGTTACTGCATATAAAACTGCTTTGGACGGTCGGGTTCCAACCCCTGTTTATGCCCTACCCTGGAGCAGGCGACAATTTTGCAGGAACTGTTTGGAAACTAAGTAAAACCCTTGCCGCTCTCGGTTTTTTCTTTGGTGTTGTCTATGGACTGCGCAAACGCCAGTGGAAAATATTGGCGTTACTGATATTCTTTGTGCCGTACTTTTTGCTTCATGCGTTTTATCCGTATCCGCTTCAGAGGTATCACACGAACATTTTTTGGATAGCGCTTTTAATATGTCTATTCGGCTTGCAAAGCTGCTGGAAACTTGTTGACGGAAAAGGCCGGCTACCAAAAAGCCTGTCAGCAGCTTTGCAATGCTTAATTGCCGTGGTATCAATTATTTGGCTCATCCCGCTTATTCGTTATTTGCCGCAATTATCCTCGATTAGCCCGCGCTCGGTTTTTGTACCTTATGCAGCGATGGTTTTAGTGGGCCTTATTTTCGCCGGACGAGTCTATATTTACAGGTTAAGATATTTTCTGCGTGAGTTTTCCATATTACTGCTGCTGTGTTTGATCATCGTATCCAATCAGTTTATGCTGTCTTGGCTTGTCGGTGACGGATTACAGGATGAGGAATTCAAGCTCTTGGCGGATTGGTACATCGCCAATGCCAAGCCTGGCGAGAAGATAGGTGTCTATATGGCTGGGGTAGTGAAGATATTTGCACCCAAGTATGCGCAAAATATTATCCAGCTGCCGAAAGCCGAAAGCCCCTCGGAATTCATAAAGGCTTGTCACCAGCGGAATATTACTTACGTTGTCTGGGCCAGCAGAGAAGGACTGCGAGACGACCATACAGGCTACAGACAATTTAACCTTCACAAAAACATGGCGCATCTTCAGAAGGCCGAAAGCACCGAGGATTATCAATTCGTTAAGCAGATTGGTACAGAAAGAGGATATGTTAATATTTTCCACCTCCGGTGAAGTCGGAAGACAGAGGACAGACAACAGAATACAGAATGCAAAATTCAGAAATCTGTCCTCTGTTATCCGTCTTCTGTCCTCCGGATTTATACGGCGATGACTCCTTTAACCTCGGGTACTCTTTCCTTCAAGATTCTTTCAATACCCATTTTCATGGTCATTGTAGCGCCGGGGCAGCCCTTGCAGGCTCCCTGCAGACGGACTTTGACGTTTTTTTTGTCATCTGTTCCTACAAATTCCACGTCGCCGCCGTGGCCTTGTAGTGCCGGCCGAACCGACTCAATTACCTCCTTGACCTTATCATCGAAGGTTTTTTCAGCACGGGTATCACCGCAACCACATTTATCGCACATTTAAAATCTCCTAAAGCCCAAATCATCAACCGATTATAACAACAGCTCAACCGGCGTCCAAACGATTTTTATTTACGATAAGAAAAGGGGTGTTATAATGCGATGAAAATAAAAGATTTTCCAAGTTTGGAAGGAGGTCAAAATGAAGACCAGGAAGATGCTTTTTTAAATGAGCTAAAGTGAACTAAAGTTTGAAGTGCCTAAAATTTGAAGACAATCTTAACTTTAGCTCACTTTAGGCACTTTAGCTCACTTTAGGCACTTTAGCTCACTTTAGGCACTTTAGTTCACTTTAGTCACTTGGTCAAATAGCAAAACTATGACAGATCAAACACAGTTTGGCACGGTTGCAGAGACAAGACGTTATCTTGTAGATGTTGATTCCGTCTCAATGAGTCAGCTCTTTACCGATTGCCTGGTGATAGGAGCCGGCATAGCCGGGCTTCGCGCCGCTATTGAGGCGGCGGATAAACGCAAGATAATTATTGTTTGCAAAGGCTCTATTCAAGATAGCAACACCTGGCAAGCACAGGGAGGAATCGCCTCTGTGCTGGATAAGGGAGACTGCTTTGAATCACACATAGCCGATACACTCAGCACGGGCTGTGGCATAAACGACAGAGAAGTTGTCGAGCTTGTTGTTCGCCGGGGCCCGGAGCTTGTCGAGCAGCTTTTCCGCTGGGGTGCTGATTTTGATTTAATTGACGGCCGTATCGCCACGACGATTGAGGGTGGACACAGCCATCACCGCATTGCTCACGCTCACGGCGATGAAACAGGACGCATAATCGCAGAGACACTCATTAAAAAAGTACGGCAAAATCCAAATATCAGGGTAATAGAAAATTATTTCGCCATAGATTTGCTTACAAATCAGGACAATCAATGTGTGGGTGTAATCGGCTTCGATAGTCAAAAAGGGATTCAGATAATCTGGTCGTCGCTTACCATCCTGGCCACCGGCGGAGCAGGCCAGCTCTATCGCGAAACAACCAATCCGGAAAACGCAACCGGCGACGGCCTGGCAATGGCTTATCGCGCAGGAGCGGTGCTGCAAGACCTGGAGTTTGTGCAGTTTCATCCGACGACTCTTTATGTAGCTGGCGCTTCACGAGCCTTGATTACAGAAACACTTCGCGGCGAAGGAGCGGTGCTTCTGGATAACACCGGCAGCCGCTTTATGAAGGAATATCACGAAGCCGCTGAGCTTGCTCCGCGTGATATCGTAAGCCGAGCTATTCTTTCTCAAATGCTGAAAACCAGCTCCACCCATGTATATCTGGATGTTCGTCACATTGATAAGGCGTATTTCGCAAAACGATTTCCGCTGATTAACGAGCTATGCGAGAGCTTCAATATAGATGTCAGCCGGGACCTGATTCCCGTCCGGCCAAGCGCACACTATATGATAGGAGGCGTTAAAACAGATGCCAAGGCGGCGACGAGCATCGAGAATCTTTATGCCTGCGGCGAGGTTGCTTCCACCGGCCTGCATGGCGCAAATCGGCTCGGCAGCAACAGCCTGCTCGAAGGACTTGTCATGAGTAAAATCGCAGGCTCAGCCATATCGAGGAAGAGCGCTTCTCATATCAAGCACCCGTTAATAAGGCATGAAATCCCGCCTTCCAATCGGACGCGTCTTGATACTGCTGACGTTAGAAACTCGCTTCGCTCTCTGATGTGGCGAAATGTCGGCATTACCCGAACAGCCCAGCCGCTTTCTGATGCGCAAGAGATTATCAAGTTCTGGCAAAGATACGTAATGGATAAAATCTTTGACTCGCCTTCGGGCTGGCAGTGCCAGAATATGCTTACCATCTGCTTGCTCGTGACCAGTGCGGCTCTGATGCGCCAAGAGAGCCGAGGCGTTCACTTCAGATGTGATTTCCCACGAACCGATGACGAGCACTTCAAAAAGCACATTGAAATATCAATAGTTCAAAGTTCGTAGTTCATTGTTCATGGTTCGTAGATTTTTCGATGAACTATGAACTATTAACAATGAACATTTACAAATTTTTCATCACGGCCAGGGTATAAATTTTTCTCTTGTCCTTGAGGTATTTTCGTTCGTAATTTGTGCCGATTAGTTCTCCAGACTCAACGCCGGCAGCAGAAAGAAATTCAATTTCCGCCAGTCTTTGACCTTGGTCGGTTATTAACTTGCGTATTTGCTCGAAATATTCGGCGTGGTCGGTAGCGATTCTTAAAGTCCCACCGGTCTTTAAGCAGCGAATAAGCTGCTCCAGGTTAGCCTGAGAGAGGAAGCGTCTTTTGTGGTGACGTCTCTTCGGCCAGGGGTCGGGGAAATAGATATGAAAGCAATCGACGGAATCATCCGGTACTGAATCAGCCAAAAAGGTAGCGGCATCGGTGCGGATTATCCATACATTGGTCAACCCCCATCTACCGATGCGGCCAGCGGCATAAGAATAATATTTATTGGCCCGTTCGATGCCTATGAAATTTATATGCGGCTGGGCCTTTGCCTCATTCAGCAGAAATGTGGCTTTGCCTGTGCCTATCTCTATGTGAATGGGATTGGGACCCCTGCTTTGGGTTCCCGCAAGGCGAGGTCGCACTCCCGCAAGGCGAGGTTCCTCGCAGGGGCAAGCTTGCCCCCGCGCAGGCGGGGGTCCGAAAATCCTCACAAATTCTATTTGGCCTT
>CAZIED010000099.1:4851-8372 GCA_964538525.1 uncultured Pirellulales bacterium
GCTTGCCCCCGCGCAGGCGGGGGTCCGAAAATCCTCACAAATTCTATTTGGCCTTGCCGGCTACGGCTCGGAGCTTCGCCGAGACGAGCACATTCTTCAAGCCTTATCGCGGCTGATGCGTTATCGGGGAATTGCTTTAATTTTTGACACATAGCTCAAACGAGATATTAAAAAAAAGTTTAGAAACAATAAAACCTACTTTTTACTTGTTATTTTACACAAAAAAGGAATCTCAGCAAAGACCAAAGACGGGTTTTCTGCCGAATTGCGGTTAAAGTGGATAAAGAGAATATTCGATAAGAGGTAGGGATAGGGGCTTTCTCGATCCTCGATCCTTGATTCTTGATTCTTGATTCTTGATCCACGTCGAGAATCGAACATCGAGGATCGAGACGTGCGAACTTGTTATCGGAGCAGACGTAGAATTTATAGGACGTGACACTGGCCTTAATGAAAAACAGTAGCGAATTTTGAGGATACGACCAAGTGCCTAAAATTATAACTTACAACTTTAGCTCACTTTAGGCACTTTAGCTCACTGTTTATCTCAAACAGGAGTCTGAACAATGATTCTGCAATTCATAAAAGCACGGCGAAAGCAGATTCTTATAGATATTGACACGCAACAAGACTTCATGTTAGCCGGCGGCAAGGCCTGCATAAGAAACCATAGAAGAGTCCTGGCACACATCCGAAGGATAATGGCCTGGGCCAGAAGCACAAATACACCGATTATCTCCATCTGCGAGGTGTCTGCGAACAATAACCACTCCAGCTCCTATCATCCGACAGAAAACCACAGGGTCTGCATCAACGGCACAGAAGGGCAAAAAAAGATACACTACACAATAGTCAGCAACAGCGTAAGTTTCACCGCCAACGACAACACAGACCTGCCCAGAGATATGCTGCGGCAGTACAAGCAAATCATCCTTCAAAAAAGATGCGTTGATCCGTTCGACGAGCCTCGAATTGACAGACTTCTAAGTGAGCTGCGGGCCGGCGATTTTATCCTTATCGGCGCCGGTGTCGAAAACGCTATTATGGCAACGGCTCTGGGCTTGCTCCAGAGAGGCAAGAAAGTGACCGTGGTGGTCGATGCTGTCGGTGCACATGACAGCAAAGAGGCACAAATTGCGCTTCGCAAGATGCAGGCAAAGGGGGCAAAATTGATTGAGACAAAGTCTCTTGCCGGCACTTCTCATCTGAGGCAGGTTGGAGCATGTCCCTGCGAGAGCTGCCGGGGCTCACGCTCCGCAGAAGTCAAGAGATGGTCGCGGCCGAGCCAACAACATACAGCGTACCCCGCAAGGAGTCCTTCGGACAGCGAATAGCGTATCTCGCACAGCGTATCACCAAATCTAAAAACTTAAAGCTAAAAACGAAAAACTATTGAATTCAACAGCTTTACACTTTCAGTTTTACGCTTTTAGTTTTCATGTACAATCCAATCACCAATTTTCAATTCTCAAAAAACAATTGACTAATAACTTCGGAATGTGCTATTAAAAGTGCCTATTTAGTTCGCTCCCCAGTCTCCCCCTTGCTCTCCTTCGTAAGACAGGAAAGGGGGGCAGACGCAATGGCGGATAGAAGGATTCTTTTATAATATGACATGGCTCAAATCGCCAGTTTTTATCATTATAGGGACGCAGTTGCTCTTTACCGTGGGCGACCTTATCGCCCGCGCCAATATGCGTCACAGCCCATTTGCGATATCGACTTTTATCAGCTGGTGGTTTCTGATTTATTTCCTGATTCGCCAGGCGGCTATGTTCGGCCAGCTTTATGTTTTATCCGCTATGCAGGTTGGTAAAACTATGGCCCTTTTTGCGGCTACATCCCTTGTCCTTGTGAATCTGCTCGGCATCTTTCTGCTGGGTGAGGTTCTATCCGTCCGGAATTATATTGCTATCGGCCTTGTCGTGCTGGCGTTTATTATGATTTCCGTGCGTTAATAAAACGGTTCCGCAGAAAGGTCAGGCATTATCTACCTTTTTATGACCTTCAGCCCCTGCGTCTTCCTTTCGTAAGACAGGAGCTGGGGTGGTTTGACTTAAAGCAGCCAGACCACCGATGGCTCCCAGATTCATCGTCTCCAGTGCCGAGCTTGGGACGATAATCATCGAGCCTTTTTCCTTCAGCCCCTCAAAAAGCATGTTCATGCCGCGAAGGTGCATCGCTACCGGATTTGACTCATAATGCTTGGCTGCCTGGGCGAATTTCTCGGCTATTTCGGTCTCGGCGGTTCCCAAGATAATTCGGGCCTGGCGTTCGCGTTCTGCTTGAGCTTGTTTGGACATTGCATTTTCCAGGTCTTTGGGAATAATGATGTCACGAATCTCCACAGATTGGACCGTAATTCCCCAGGGATTGGTCTTTTCATCCAACACTTCTCGCAGCTTGTTTCCAAGTGCGCCGCGATGAGTGAGCATGTCTGCCAGCTCATGGGTACCGATTATATCACGTAGGGCCGTCTGAGCCGAAAGAACAATCGCAAGATAGAAATTCTGGACTTCGAGGACCGCCTTTTTCGCATCCCAGACCATCCAGAAGCAGATAGCGTCCACGTTGACCGGAACGGTATCTTTTGTCAAGGTCGATTCAGAGCTGAAATCGGTCGAGCGAATACGCATATCCACCACCTGGGCGATGCTGTCGATAATCGGCACGATAAAAAACATGCCGGGCCCTTTTAGCCTGCTGAATCTGCCCAATCGAAGGATAACGATGCGTTCCCATTGCTTGGCTATCTTTAGCGCCAGCAGAGTGTATAAGCCAAGAAAGACTGTAACAACCGATATTGGAATGCTGAATGTGAGCCACTCTTTAACAACGAGTCTGTTCACCGCAAAGCCGGCCAGCATTACTACGGCTGTTGCCAGGAAGGCTGGCAACGGGATATGATATTCAGGTATCCATTCAGTCCCGGCATACAGCCGTGTAAGCGAGCTAATCACTTTTGTCTGTTTTTTCTCCGCCATCTTTTAATCTCCCTTGCAAATTTTCAACTATTTCTTTTAGGGTAAGGTTGTATTGGTGCCCGCGAGCTACAAGCTCGTCGCAGATTTGACATAACATACGATGCTTCTCCGCATCACCGATTTCAACCTGCTGGTAGCTGACAAAGGTCCCCGTACCTTGTTGTGTGTCAAGAATTCCCAATATTTCCAGCTCCGAGTAGGCCTTGCGAACGGTGTTCGGATTGATTTCTAATTGCACAGCCAGCTCCCGAACCGTCGGTAGCTGCTCCCCCGGCAAAAGCCTTTCCGACGCTATGCCGTATCGAATCTGGTCCACTATCTGGCGATGAAAGGGGACGCCACTTTTAATATCCAGCTTAAATACAATCATTAGAAATTCCTATTAAGTTGTCTAATAAGCTATTAGTTTATCATAATAGTGTAATATTACTATAGCACATTAATTCAATATGTCAAGCAAAAAAGTATAATTTTCATAAAAATTTTAGGTAATTATAAAACTTTTGGCACCAAATTGGCTATGCTAAAATGGTGTCG
>CAZIED010000100.1:0-8338 GCA_964538525.1 uncultured Pirellulales bacterium
GAGGGAGTAACCAATCCAATCCTGAGTATAAACGGTCTGTGTGTACCTTTTCAGGTATCCAAATAACTCAAGCTGATATAAGCACATCTGCCGTCATAAATCCGACTGTTTTAAAATAACGCAGCAGGAAGAGTAGCAAAAAGTGTAAAAAGAAAGCGTTGCCGAGGATTTCAATTACACACTTTGAAAATTATACAATAAAGCGGATGAAAGAGTACCTCGCCGGTCGCGGCATACCAGTAAATTTGTAATTCGTATTTTATCCACCAGCATACCGGCAATTGCTAAACGCTGTCAGAGGTTCCTTTAAGTAGCAATCAAAGAATAAAATCAGACACAAATTCAAGATATAATCTACAGCCCGGTTCCAGAGTGGAATGACGGTGAACGGACTGCAGAACGACACGAAGGCAGTCACGCCATGTATCATCTGAAACGTCGGAACGAAACTGACGGACACTTTGCAAACCGTTATTCAACGATATAGCTCGGTCATCCTGCGGCATTCTACCCAGAATGGCTGCCTCCAAAGCATCCGCAATTATACAATCATCGATGCTATGATTGTTGCGATAACCAGTGACAAGAGTGAACTCGATATTTTGAAGGATATCTTGATGATATCTGGCCATCCGTTCCATCAATTTGTCAGATCCCAATATTAAATTTAATTTTCTTCTCAAGGCCATTTCTCGGATATTGGTTTGTTTTTGCAAGTCTCTTTTTCGTCTCATTCGCTTTAGCTTTGACATGGTACGCCTCATTTACCGGTTGGTTTAGCCTCTTATCTCACCTTACCGCATTTTCTCTCATTTTATTGAATAGATGCCTTTAGTTTCCTCACGTTGGCATTAAAAGCGGTACATCTTTACTCGCCGGATGGTCGGACTATCGCCCGGCAGCCGAAGGACGCTGCCGGTTCTATTTTCCGCAGCCATCTGGTCCAAATGATAATTCAGCATAATCTCATCGCCGTTTAGCTTGCGTCCGGGAATCCAACAGCCCTTAACGTAGGTGCCCTCATAGACAGAATCGAGCCCGACCAGCTCCGTACCGGAATCGGTGAAAAAGGTAATCTGTATGTCACTACCTGCCACGATGTACTCATCGGGTCCAGTCGAGATTATTATGCCGTATCCGAGGTCAGGCACTATGGTCGTACGACGCTGATGTCTGCGATCGACCTCCAGTATATAGCCGCCCAATTGTAGCTTCTGAGCCGTAGATTCTTTACCCAGAATTATACCTTCAATTTTATCAGTACCCTGATATTCGAGTATTAGAGGTGCCAGTTGTGAAAGGACTTTATAGCCCTTAACAAGCGGGTCGTTAACAGGGTCGGTAATCCTGCTTTCAATAGCGAAGGGCGAATAGCAGATAGCGCTGTGATGTCCGACAGCATAGAATAGATTTGCCGCACCCGAAGCTCCCGCTCTGGACTCAGGAATAAACAAGGGATTGCCGTTTTGGGTGTACATCGCGCAAATCTCGACAAAATTGGGCAGATAAATATCCGGCGCCAGAATATCGATTTGTGGTGCGCCTGCCCGCCAAATGTCATGATTGTGGGCCTGCGGGCCGCCGCTGGGATAATCGCCGGGCTTTTTATCCTCCGGCTGAACAATCCATGCGTTCACATACATCGGCAGAGGATATTCGGCTTTGCCGGCCTGCGCCACCCTGTCAACGTAGCCGGCGTAGTTCCAGGCCATAAAGATTTCATCGGTGGCGGCCCCTTTGCCGAAGACCTCTTCATAAGTCCCCGAGGCCTTAAAACCAGCGGTCTGCCAAATCTTGCGCAGCTCCGGCAGCAATGTGTCCTTGTGTCTTTGAAGGTAGCTCATCAGCTCCTTCGGCACAGGCCCGGAAAAGGCGGTATTAGCCGCATCGCAGCGGTCTCGCGAGTCTCCCAAAATGCCAACTTCGTTTTCTACCTGAATCATAACAACCGTGTGCTTTTTCCAGTCCACTTCGCGGATGTGCCTCATAAGAGCCGCGAATGCACGAGCATCAGCCTGCCAGTTTGTGCCGCTGAAGGTAGAAAGAACCTCTATGTTTTTGCCGTTTTCGATCCGCACGCGCGGAAACCGCTGTGAATCCTTCTTGACCCAGCCGGGAACGTAGTGGGATATGCCGTTCTTCCAGCTTCCGAACCACAAAATAACAAGACGCAAATCGTGACGTCTAGCTTGTTGGATTAGGCCATCCACAATTTTGAAGTCGTATTTGCCTTCCTGCGTCTCAATCAGGTCCCATGAGACCACTGCCAGGACTGTGTTGAGATTCATCGAAGTTAGCTTCGGCCATATCGGCTTCATATATTCAAGGCTGGATGAGCTGGAGTTTTGCAGCTCTCCCGCCAGGGCGAGGAAGGGCTTGCCATCGACGAACAGCTGGGTGGCAGAGCCTTTTTTTTCAAGGTGGGGCAGCAAGTCAATTTGTCCCTGCTTAACTGAGGCGGATTGTAATCCAACAGATGGGTAACTTGTGAACATTATCATGGAGATTGCACATATCATCAAATACTTTATTTTTGCAGTCATTCTAAAGCCCTCTAAAAAATCAAAAAGCAAAATTATAGAAGCAGGGGTCAGGTGTCGGGGTTCAGTAAAAAACTGATCCCTGAACCCAGATCCCCGATACCTTAATTTTGATATTTGCATTTTGATATTTAATTTTTGGCATTCAAGGCCCCATCCAGCGAGCAAGATTTACCCGGCTCCAAGGTGAAATCTATTGTTTTTTCACCGTAGCGGGCGTGGCTTCCTCTGCGGACCGGGCCGTCTCGGCGACAGTACCGCCGAACGCGATCTTGAACGCGACAGTGTGTTCGCACGGCATCTTCGCCGGGCACTTAATGACCAGAGCATCGGCCTCTTGCGTCCAGGAGAGCTTCTCATCGCTGCCCAACAACTGGACGGACGTCACGGCCTTCAGAGAAACCGTGGATGACTTGCCCAGGGACTTGATCCGCACGTCCATAGTGGGGATGCCCATGCAGAAGGCATAGAGCATCTCGCCCCCCTCGACTCCGCTTGGGGCAGGCTTGAGGGTGAAGCGGATGTCTTGCGGGCCATAGGTGGCCCTGTTTTCGTTGAACATACCGCCTGCGCCCTTTGCCGGGCCTTCGCCATAGATCTTCCACGGGCGCGTGCCGAAGATGCCTTCGCCGTTCACGTCCATCCAACGAGCGAGGTTCTCAAGAAATGTGACCTCATCCTCATCGATCGTGCCGTCGCCGCGTACGGGGATGCTCAGGAGCAGGTTGCCGTTCTTGCTCACCACGTTCACCAGCATGCGAACGACCTGGGCGACCGATTTGTAGCGGTGCTGGTCGTAGAGTCTCCGGTTGTAGTGCCAGTCACCGATGCAGGTGTCGGTCTGCCACGGCGCAGCCTGAATCACGTCACTGAAGCCTCGCTCGTAGTCCTCGACCACCGCCCGACGGCGGGCGTCGTCGAGTCCCTTGACGTTGAGGACGGCCTCAAGTTTTCCGCCGTGCCATTGCATGCTGGCGTTGTAGTAGTGTGCGGCGATGTCAAGTCCCGCCTGGCCGAGCGGCAGATCTCCGATATTGTCGAAATAGAGCAGGTCAGGGTGGTATTTGTCCAAGAGGTCCTGACACCGAAGGAACCACTTCTCGGTGAATGCGGGATTCATCGCCGGTGGCTGCTCGGACCACGGCCGGTCGTTCTTCTCGTGCCATTGCTGGACGGCCTTGGCGCCACGGATGCCGTCGGGCATCACGATGTTGCGGCCCGTGTAGAGCTCCTGTGGATCGAGGCCCTCCCACCACTTGCCCTTGCCGTCTTCCTTGGTGAGCGTAAAGGCGTCGTAGCGGACACCGGCCAGCGGCCCCTCGCCGTCGTAACCGTAGGCGGGCTGGAACCAATGCCAGGCATGGGCCGAGTGGTTGCTAACGCCGAAGCGCAGTCCGTTTGCGCGGGCGACCTTTGCCCAGATGCCGATGATGTCTTTCTTCGGGCCGACGTTGACCGAGCTCCACGCGTGATACTTTGAGTCGTAGGCGTCGAAATTGTCGTGGTGATTGGCCAGCGCGACAAAGTACTTTGCCCCGGCTCGCTTGTAGAGGGCCATCAGCTTCTCCGGATCCCAGTTCTCGGCCTTCCAGAGGTTGTCGATCTCCATGAAGCCGAACTTGGACGGATGGCCATAGTTCTTGACGTGATACTCATACTGGGGCATGCCCTGGATATACATGTGACGGGCATACCAGTCGCCCTGCTCGGGCACGCACTGCGCCGACCAGTGCGCCCAAATCCCGAACTTGGCGTCACGGAACCACTCCGGGCATTGATATTGGCTTTGCAGTGATTCCCACGAGGGTTTGAACGGCCCGTCGGCGATCTGCCTCTTGCTTGTGGTGAGCTTGTCGAATCCATCGCTGACTGCGGCACGGGCCGAGACCGGAATAGAAAGCAAGGCCGCCACGAGGACGGCTGACAGATAAATGCCGACTTGTGGTGAGCTTGTCGAATCCATACGATGTGTTTTCATAATCTTCTCCTTAACTTGTGGTGAGCTTGTCGAATCCAATGGATTTCAGGTTCACTTGGTCAGGGCCAAAGTCCCATCCACCAAGCATGATTTACCAGGGAATAACGTTACGTCTGCCGTCTTCTCTCCGTAGCGGACTTTGCACTTTTGGCCGCTGATACTGCGTATTGTGGCGCTACTGAGCTTTCCATCCTTCCACTTGATGTCGACCTCAAAGCCGCCGCGTGCACGCAGACCCGTAACAGAGCCGCTCGGCCAAGCCGAGGGCAACGCCGGCAGCAAATGAATTTGGCCTGTGTGGCTCTGAAGCAACATCTCGCAAATTGCGGCTGTTGCACCGAAGTTGCCGTCTATTTGAAAAGGTGGATGTGTGTCAAAAAGGTTCGGATAAGTGCCGCCTTCACGAGCGGCATCGGGACCTTTTAACTTAAGCTCATTAGAGCGTGTGCCGGGGACAGCGAGCTGTCCGCGCAGCATATAGTAGGCGTGGTCGCCGTCGAGCAGACGCGCCCAGAATGCAATCTTCCAGGCCATAGACCAGCCGGTACCGGCATCGCCGCGGGCCTTGAGCGACTTGCGGGCCGCTCCAGCCAGCTCCGGCGTCGTGACCGGCGAAATCTGCCGGCCGGGATGCAGACCGAATAAATGCGAGACGTGGCGATGTGTATCGTTGGGGTCGTCGATATCGTCCATCCATTCCTGAAGCTGACCCCAGCGGCCGATTTTTGGTGCGACCAGCTTCGTTCGCATCACCGACACCTTGTCACGAAATTCATTGTCAATTCCAAGTGCTTCAGCCGCTTCGATGGTGTTTGTGAACAGGTCCCAAATAATCATCTGGTCGTAGGTTACGCCATCAACACCTTTTGGGCCGTGCTCTGGTGACCAGCCGTTAGGAACGGCCAGCCGACCATCGGGCAGCGTTTTTAAATGATCCTCCCAAAACTCGCAGGCCTCTTTCATAACCGGATAAGCGATGTTTTTCAGGAATTCCTTATCCTGCATAAAGGCATAGTGCTCCCAGAAATGCTGGGCGTACCAGGCATTGCCGCCCATATTCCAGACATAGCTCATATTGCCGAACGGATTGTGCGAGGTCCGCACTGTCCAGCCGCGGACAGATTTGCCCGCTTCCAGTGGAAATTCTGTGGCTGTGGCCTTGTGGAACGGCTCACGAAGGGCACGAATCAAATTAAACAATGGCAGGTGACACTCGCTGAGGTTTGTCGGCTCAGCAAGCCAGTAATTCATCTGGATATTAATATTGGTGTGATAATCGGAGTTCCACGGCGGATTGTTCCGGTCATTCCATAATCCTTGCAGATTAGCCGGCAAAGAATCGCGAGAGCTTGACATCAGCAAATATCGGCCAAATTGGAAGAACATCGCCTCCAGGCCGGGGTCGTTGCCCTCCTTACTATATATCTCAATGCGCTTGTCTGTTGTAATGACTCGACGCTCATCCGGCGTTTGACCAAGCTCAAGCTCGACCCTGCCGAAAAGTGAGTGATAGTCCTTGATATGTTCATCACGCAATTGTTTGAAGGATTGGGCTGAGGCCTGCTTTATTTGGTCGGACACACGTTTGTGCGGATGTTCGCCCTGGAATTTCTTTTCATAATCCATGGTGTAACTGGTGCCGGCGCCAAGCAAAATAGTCAGGGCGTCGCATCCTTTGAAGGTAATCTTGCTGCCATCTATGCCGAGGCTTCCACCCTCGTTTAGAACGATTGTCTGGCTTTCGTAGTCCATGGTTTTTATCGGGAGCGCATTGGGCTCAGGTGGAGGTGATTCCAGAGCTTCACGATTGCGACTACGAGATTTCATAGCCATTTGCAGCGTCAATGCGCCCGAAGATGTCATCAGATTACCTTCAACGGTAGTTGGTGCGTTGTGCATGTTGGATAACTCTATCTCGCCGGTGTACGCTCCTGGTTTATCGGCGATGAGGCGTATGACTATCACTTGGTCGGGGTGGCTGGCGAAATACTCACGACGATAGGCGATGCTGTTGCTGTGATAACTGACACTACCGACACCTTCGCTGAGGTCAAGCTCGCGGACATAATTCGTTACATTATTGAAATTATGACCAGGCAGAGTGACATAAAGATTACCGAAAGCCTGATAGGCACCCATCACATTTTCGTTACCTGTCCAAAAGCTGATTTCGTTAAACTGCACGCGGTCCTTAGGCAAGCCGCCAAAGAGCATCGCACCCATACGGCCATTGCCGATTGGCAGGGCCTCCTTTTCCCAATTCTCGGCTGGCTTATCGTATCGCATTGTCAGGTCAGCTGCGGAGGCCGACGAAAACAAATTTGCAGTCAGTGCCGATATTAATAACACGGCTATCATAAAACAACCATTTTGTAAAACTGTATAGCGCATGTCACTGGCCTCCACTATTAATAAATTTAATCTACGAAAGACTCATCTATTTTAAGAAAGCAAATCATTAAATGTCAATTACGGAAATGAAATTCGGATAACCAGAAAAAAGGTTACAACCAAAAATATTTGATAATCCCCCCGACAAATTAATGAGCTAAATACTCATATTCGGTTAGGCAGTGAATATAAGGAAAATGAACAAAGTGCATTTATACAGTAAGAGCGGTATTATTCCAAATGTACTACGCTCGTTCGGCGGTCGGCTTCGAGGCTGGCTTTTTTGATAACATCGTAAAGTTTGCGGCTGTTACGCACCTTCTCGAAGGTAAATTCCGGATCGCTTTTATCGGTTGTCGTCAGAACCACTGTGCCGATGCCGAAAAGACAATCCCAGGCGTTTCGGCGAAGCTTCAGGTCAATCACGCGAAACATATCAAGATTATCAACCTTCTTATCAAAAATTCCCCTGCCCCACTCAATCCGCTCGGCAGTAACTTCGTAATGCGTCGTCTTGAGTTTGGCTATCTTAATCGCAAGGATGAATAAAACGATAAATCCCAGCCCAAAGCCGCAGAGTTCTCTGTATCGAGCAAAGGTCAAAACCTGTTCTTTGGTAAAACTCGACCCAAGCAAATTCTCCACAGAGAGCTTAACTATAAGAGCTGCCAAGCCGAGCAGCAGCAGGCTTTTCACTACATGCGGGATAATTCCCAACAATGAGGGGCTACATGTGAAAAGAATCTTATTATCAGTAGCCTGCTCATTCGGAGAAGAACAATCTGTCTGTGAGCGAGCTTCAACGGCCTTAGCTTTGGGAGTATTGAGAAACTCTCCGCAGTATCGGCATTTAATAGCCGCTGCCTGAATCGTCTCGGCACAAAACGGACATCTTTTCGTTTCACACTGAGGATAAGAAGTAATATTCATCCTGATTTATATATCGGAATTGGACAAGCAAATAGACCAGAGGATTACTCCGACATAAAACTTTTTTAAGAAATTTTATAAAAATTGTAAAATATACTTGACAATATGTATGCTATACTTTACATTTAGTAAGGTTTATAATACATTTAATAGGATAATTTAGGTTTAAGATGGAGAACTTTATGAATAGGACACAGAAAATAGCATGGTTTACTTCAGG
The DNA here is from genome assembly GCA_964538525.1 of uncultured Pirellulales bacterium. Lineage (GTDB taxonomy): Bacteria > Planctomycetota > Phycisphaerae > Sedimentisphaerales > Anaerobacaceae > CAZIED01. The sequence continues at coordinate 8,060 of CAZIED010000100.1, forward strand.
GGTTGCAATTCTGCTTGCTGTCTTTGGCCTGTTCATATTCAGGATGATGTTCACAGCCGGTTCAAGGTTAGCAGGTACTATGTTGGTCAAAGTTTGGATCTGGGTCATTCTTGTCTTTTCAGCCGGTGGTGCTGCCTTGGTTCACTGGAAAAGAAAGCCGTCCGAGGTGGTTTGCGATGAGCGAGACAACTCCATTAAGAAAAATGCGGTTTTAATATCGTTTGTTTCACTGTGTCTTTTGCTGTTTGCTGCCAGCATAATTCCATCGTTTATTGTCTC
>CAZIED010000101.1:0-8264 GCA_964538525.1 uncultured Pirellulales bacterium
GGTGAAGTGCACCCAAGAGTTTTCGTCCAAAACAAGCGACGATCCCCAGCATGAGAAGGCTGCTTGTTGTGATAAAAACACAACACAACACGAAGAGGTTCGCAGCATCGCTATCCTTTTCTGGCAGCATAACTGATGATTCATACCTAAGGCATGAGACAATTGAGAAAATACCCACAAAAGAAGTAAAAAGTTCAGCAAAACCAAATGCTTCAGGGGCAAATATGCGTGAGGTAATCGGCGCGGCCAGAATTGTCAATAAATGGGCTATGGCTACACCACCGCTCAGAGCAAGCACGCCACCGGTAAAGCTGGACGTGCCCTTTCTGATCCCAGCAGACCTAACGGTAGTATCCGGCTCAGCGTTCTTCAGCACTTTGTCTATACCAGCAGTTGTACTAGTCGACATTAACTTAGCGACTCGATATTTGTTGACTCTTTGAGTAATAGTTAGTTAGAGTTGAGAATGTGAAATTCAGAGGCCAGAATCCAACGGTTAATATTCACCAGTAAGAACATAATAGTTCCTTCGCCTGAGTGAGGAGAGCCTTACTCAGGGTCTTTACTGCTGCAATCTGAATTCTTTCCTCTTTGTAGAAGTAGAAGACTGCCCTGAGTAATGAGATAAAAAGTTTATAAAGTGATGTAGTAGCACGTTCGGTTCGACGCTGTTACTCTCCAGACAGAAATTCTGTAATATGCTTAACTACATAGTCTTTCATTTCATTTGTGAGTTCAGGATAGATAGGAATAGCCAGAACCTCTTTTGCTGCCTTTTCAGATTCAGGAAAATCGCCATCTTTATAGCCCAGATAACTGAAACACTCCTGCAAGTGCATCGGTACAGGATAGTATATCTCACAGCCAATGCCTTTTTCCTTCAGATAAGCAACCAAACGGTCCCGTTCGGGAACTTTAATTACATATTGGTTATATATACTTAAACAATCCGGCTTGATATACGGTGTCTGTATAGCCGTACCGGCAAACTTCTCATCATAAAAGGTAGCGTTACGGCGACGAGATTTGGACCAATCATCCAGATACGGCAGCTTCACCAAAAGAACTGCAGCTTGAATTGGGTCGAGACGGAAGTTGCCTCCGATGAATTTGTGATAATATTTTGGATTGGCACCATGGTTCCGCATTATTATAAGCCGATTGTATAACTGTTCATTGTTGGTAACAACCATACCTCCGTCACCGGCAGCACCAATATTCTTACTGGGGAAGAAACTAAAACAGCCAACAGTACCGATACTGCCGGCTTTTCTGTCTTTATATGTGCTGGTTATCGATTGTGCCGCATCTTCGATGACCATAAGGTTATATTTGTCGGCAATCTCCATAATCGGGTCCATGTCAGCCATCTGGCCAAATAGATGCACAGGCATAATAACCTTGGTCTTTTTGGTGACCTTTTGTTCTATAAGGTCAGGATTTATGTTATAGGTTCTTGGGTCGATATCGACAAAAACCGTCTTTGCACCGACACGGGCAATACAACCAACTGTTGCAAAAAAGGTAAATGGGGTGGTAATAACTTCGTCCCCCGGGCTAATATCCAAGCTCATCAGACTATTCAAAATAGCATCAGTACCGCTTGAAACACCTACTGCATATTTGCAGTCACTTGAGGCAGCTATTTTTTCCTCAAGCTCAGCAACCTTTGGCCCACCTATACATCGCTGGGATTCAAGAACTTCAGAAACCGCTGTCAAGACCTCATTTCTTATCGTTGCATATTGTGCTTTTAAATCTAATAAAGGCACCTGCATCTTTAGTCTCCTGCTAATATCGTAATGATAGTTTATTTTTCTTAAGTTCGTGATACGAAACTTCGCCCACCGCTTTTTCTGGAGGCAGTGGAGTGTCCTCATCCAAATCGAGACACCTGACCACGCCTGGCTCAACCTCTTTATATCGATAGCCGCTCTCCTGACAAACCATAATACCATCAGCATCTGGCTTTGGCAGGGGAATGCCATGTCGGCTTATCCAGCCGACTTGTTTGGCTGGAACACCCATCACCAAGGCATAGTCCGGAATAGTCTTAGTTACCACAGCACCTGCTGAAACAAATGAATACCGTCCCAGTTCTACGCCGCAAACAATCGTTGCGTTCGCACCGACGGTTGCTCCACGACGAAAGATCGTCTTATCATACAGGCTGTGACGTACAATCTGCGACCGTGGATTTGAGATATTTGTCAAAACACAACTCGGCCCGAGAAAAACGTCATCTTCAATAATCGCTCCTGTGTAAACAGAAACATTATTCTGAATCTTAACATTATTGCCGATGACCACATCATTGGCAACATTTACATTCTGGCCTAATATGCAGTTTTCCCCTATCTTGGCATTCTTCATTACGTGCGAAAAATGCCAGATCTTTGTTCCTCTACCGATTTCACAGCCATCATCCACATAAGCGGTTTCGTGAACGAAATAAGGCTTTTTATCAACAGATATCGTTGGTCCTGTCACTTTGACAAAACAGTTATTTTCCATTGACTCCTGACACTTGCGCAAAATCTTGAGGACTCGTAAGCCTTCTTGACCATCGCTGCAAGGCTGCATCCGCGATTTGATGCACTCAAGAAAATGCTCACATTCAGCCTGAAGAGGTTCGCGCGTTTCAATGGAGACTGGCTCACCTTTTGCTTTGACAGCCATAGGAATTCTTTTTTTCCAATCTATTTTATGCGGGTAAAGCACTAATTTGTCATCTGCATTGTCATCAAAAACAGCCATCTTTTCTGAACCCACGACGACCAATCGCTGTTCTTTAAACGGATGAAGCCAGCTAACGAAAATATGGGCTTGCACACCGCTGGGAAACACGAACTGACTCATCGTAATATCTGAAACATTTTGATTCAAATAACTGGCGCCATGGCACGAAACGGCGCAAGGCTCCTCTTCGAGCAGTGACAGCATCAGTGAGATATCATGAGGAGCAAAACTCCAAAGAATATTTTCTTCGGTACGAATTTTGCCAATATTCAGCCGGTTAGAGTACAAGTATTGAATCTTACCCAGTTCTCCCTTATTGATAAGCTCACGGCATTTAATTACGGCTGGGTGGTACAACAAAATATGACCTACCATTAGTATTCTCTTGTTTCTTGATGCCAGAGCAACAATTTCCTCACCATCGCATACGTTCAAGGCTAAAGGTTTCTCAACAAAAACATCTTTCCCAGCTTCGAGAGCCGCCTTAGCAATAGCATAATGTGTAACGGCAGGTGTGGCGATTACGACCGCTTTTATCTGATCATCATTAATCACTGAATCTAATGTTGAGCAAAAGCTGATATCCTTATACTTCTGTTTTATCAGCTGCTCTTTTGCCGGATCGATGTCACAAACAAGCCTCAAAACGCCCAATTCATGGAAGTTTCTAATAAGATTCACTCCCCAATGGCCAAATCCAATGACAGCTATGTTTAATTTGTTTTGATACATTCGTGTGACCCTCAAGTATTTTTCACATCATAAATAAATTGAGACTTTAGCAACAAAACAGAGTTTTTTTAATGGTTTTGATACATATGTCCGACATTTTCAATATAGAAATAGCTACGAAGATTGGGGGTTAATAATCCCAGAGCTATCAACAGTCTGTTTTCCTTGCGACAACTTGTGAGGTTGTTCCTCTTCTCGATGAGTCAGCTATATCGTGCTCGTCAAGCAACCTACTAAACAGCGTTGCCCGATGGCTTGCCGATTCGAGAGAGCCGTCGACCAAAATGGCTATTTCAAACTCCATCAGTTCGGCATTTTGCCGATTACGAATTGGTGCATTCATAATAATGACATCGGACGAATCCGTTTTAGCTTCAGCCGACCGCCAAACCTCGGTCCGGACCGTTCCGTCTTTACTTGTGGCTCTCAAAGATATCCAGGCAAAATTCAATTGCTGTGCTGCCTCACAAACCGCCGTCCACCACTGCTGGAAAGTGTGAGCGCTGCGAAAATAAAGCTGAGCCTTTTCAAAATGCTCTGTCTCTAATTTTATTTGATGAGCTATGGCATGTTTTTTCTGCAAAGCAGCAATAGCTTCTTTAAATCGAATGGTCGTGGTCAGCTGAAATAGCAGTAACAACAGCAGTAAAATGCATCCGAAAACAACAAGAGCACCGACGTCACGAGTGACCATCATAAACATCCCCAGACCCGCAGCAAGCAAGGTCACAACATACGCTATTATTACCACCTGTCGCTGGGCAAGCCCCATATCGAGCAGTCTGTGGTGGAAGTGCATGCGGTCGGGAGAAAAGATAGACCTTCGTTCCAGAAAGCGACGCATCATGGCAAAAAGCGTATCAAAAATCGGTATTCCCAAAGCAAGCACAGGTAAAGCTAATCCGAGCAAAGTAGAAGATTTGGCCGAGCACATCACACTCGAGGCTGAAATGGTGTAACCTAAGAACAGGCTGCCGCTGTCCCCCATGAAAATCTTCGCCGGATTAAAGTTAAAGAACAAAAAGCCGATTAAACTCCCAAGGAGAGCAAGCATCATTATCACCATAAAAATATGTCCGCTATAGATAGCAAAAATGGCAATGACAGCACAGGCCACTGCCGAGATTCCCGCTGCAAGCCCATCCAGACCGTCAGCGAGATTTACAGCATTAGTTATACCCGTAATCCACAATATGGTTAAAGGCCAGGAGAACCAGCCAAAGTTAAGCGTGAGCCAGTCCGTAATAGTAACTGATTGTATGCGAGCTCCAGATGCACAAACAGCAACGGCAGCAACTATCTGGGCACAAAACTTTACTCTCGCACGCAAGCCTTTAACATCATCAATTAGTCCAACGATGAATATCAATGTGGCGCCGGATAACATAACAATCACTTTTAACAGAATATCCCGGACAGGATCACCAATAGCATTTCGCAAAAATAGCAATGGCACCATAATACACATTACTGAAGCATAGATAGCTATCCCGCCAATACGTGGGGTAGGCTCTGAGTGAACCTTCCGAACATCGCTATGGTCGAGAGCTCTTAAATGACGTGCCACGAAGATTACCAAAGGTGTAATCCCTAATGCGAATAAAAAAGAACCACAATATACAACCACATAGATATTCATATCAAGGTATCAGTCCTCATCAGTCTATTCTTCTCTGTCCTCTGTCTTCTATTCGCTCAGCACATACTCCGTCCCTGTCGGTGCATAGACAAGGTTTTGTATTGCTTGTGTCCAGCACCTTGAGCTGAACTTGTGAATTTTGATACCCATCCATGTCCTTTCCGGCTATGGCTCGGCCTTCTGGCTACGGCTTGGCGCTTCGCCAAGACGAGTCGCCGAGACGAGTCATTTATCCCTAAATCAATTTACGCTAAGGCCCTATAATCCCTTGTCCAATGCTCCCTGTCGTACCGACAGGTCTGCAATAAGTTTTTCGGCTGCTTCGCACTGCGGCTGAAGCCGCAGACAGTTTCTTGCCTCGTCAATCGCTTCGGAGACTAAACCCGCTTCAACAAGTAATCGGGCAAGTTTTAAACGCCAAACAACCTGTTTACTATCTAAAGCCAGTGCCCGACGGTAATATTCTGCTGATTTAACGACATTTTTGTCCTTTTGGTAGATATTTGCCAACGCGGCAAAGGCTTCTGCGGGAGTATTAGGCTGTTCAGATTTTGCTTTAAGCAAATCTGTCACCTTATCTCGCACCTGCTTTGCTGTATCTCTATCATCCTGCATTTCAGCTAAGATGTTCGCCATTTGACTCAGCCAAATTACGTTATCATCGGCGATAGATACCGCCAAATCAGGTCTATTAACACGGTTTATATATATATCAGCGACATCGTGAAATAATCGACCGTCGAGCTGCACAGCCTTTTTTAATTTATTATATGAGTCCTCTATTCTACCTTCTGTAGCACCCAAGAAGCCGGCGACAAAACAAGCTGTCGGGTCACTGGGTGCAAGCTGGAAACCTTTTTGGATATGCTCTGCGCCATTAGGGTCGCCCAGGACAAATTTTTCCAGTTGGCCCAGAACGCAGTAGGTTGCTCCGTATGTTGGACACAACAGCCTCGCCTGATTCAGCTCCTTGACAATCTGCTGAACAAATTGAATGACCTGCGATGTCACTGGTATTCCACCGGTATTATTAGGATCAGCGGCTGGAGTTAGATAACGCCAGTTGTAAACGCTGAGCCAATGTCTGTATTTGACGTTATCCGGCTCATAGTCAACAGCCGCAGCAACATCCGAGGTTAAAGCCAGATACTCATCCTTGGTACCCAGCCAATCTTTATTCATAAGTTTCTGTTCGACAGCCAGAGCCTTATTCCAGTTTCTTTCGGCAAGGCGTGCTCTACCAGCGCCCAGCAGCGTCCACATCCAAACACCTAATATGCAAAATAAGACTGCCACTTTAAGACTTTTGTGGCCCGAAGATGCTGTAGGTGTTTTTTCCCGCCCGCTATTGCCCTCTATGCGAGCCATAACCACCAACATCGCACAAAACACCGCCGAGAGCATGGTGTTGGCAGGTATGTGCTGGCCGAAGTCACTCAGACTTTGAAGCATTATGGCAAGCAGACCAAAACCAAGTCCGTATGCAGCCGAGCTTATCGGTGAAGATACCCTTTTTATATTGTGGATATAACTTATCCACACTATAATCCCCAAGCCTGCAAGAGCTGCTAATCCGATAAGGCCGGTTTCTTCTGCAGTCTGGGCATATTCGTTCTCGGCATGAGCAGCCAGAGCGGGTATCGTCGAGCGGTCGAACATTGGATAAACAACCTCATGGGTGCCCAGCCCTGTACCCAATACCGGAAATCTTCTGAAAGATACCGACAAGTCTTTCAGAATTTGCCAGCGGTCTTGATAACGGTGCAGCTCCCGAAGGGCCGCCAGCCGGTCATACACGGCATCGAAACCGATATAGAGCACGCAGATAAATGCCCCCAGCGCCATCACCGCCATTACCCAGCCACGGCCTTTTAGTGAGCGTTTGGCGGCAACAATCAAGGTAGTAAAGGCTCCCGCCATCAGCATGCTTATCATACCGCCGCGACTTAGTGACATAAAAACCGTTGCTGCGCCGACAATAATCATCAGCACCAGAAGCCATACTCCTCCGGCTGCATGAGAAAAAAGATATTCAAGAACGGCCAGCAGAGTGACTTGTTTGCCTATGAAGGCCTCATGCAGCTTTACCATAACCAGACCGACAGCCGCTCCGATAGACAAACTCATATACTGGCTATAATGACTATGGTTAATAAACGTGCCCGAGAAACTTCGGTTATATCCTGTCGATACCAGCCAATATATTTTTCCGTTGCCAAACACTCCCTGAGCAAGTGCCAGCACGGCGATGAAACTTCCGATTACAGCAACTGCCGCAAGGAGCCGCTTGATCTGTTCAGCACTACGACAAGTATTTCTAACCACAAAAAAAACTGCTGCCACTGCAAGTACCAGCCGCAAGCTATGCTTTGTAGCATTCGAATAGAAGCTGAAGGTCATCGATTTAAGCAGCTCGTTTGAATTCGGCAGATCACCGAGCAATTCCTGTTTTATAACCGCGGTATTTGGTGACACAAACTTTATCAGACCTACAGGCATGGAAATCAATTGTATGATAACTATAAGGATAAATAATCCTATCGGCAAATATGAACGTGACCATACCAGCCTCGTATCAGGACGAAATATCAGCTTAAGACAGAAACAGACGATTGTAGTGCCGGCCAGGCTAATAATAACCTCTTCGCTCCAGGCTTCAACGCCGCCAAACGCCAGAGGCATAAACATCAGAAGAGACAAGAGCTGCCACTCAATCAGCTTATCAAACTTATCTGAAGGCAAATCCCCAGTGTTAGTTAGAGCCAAGCTCATTGAACTACCCCCATTTTTGTATTATCGAACAAAACCGAAACAACATCATAGCGGTTTTCGGACCAAACAAATAAGGCCCGATTTACAAGAGGACACCAAAAGAGCTTGATGGAAACGACATGCAATCCTAATACCCAAATACCATAATTACTTTTCACGAAGTTCACTTGAAAATAGCTCCAAACTGCTTCCGATAACTGCCGTTCTCCCAATACGGCAGCAAATTTTAAATTTATTAACCGACACGGATTTCCTCCCCCGCAATCTTTCTATATAAACAAATTTGGGGCACTTCCTCTTGCCCCTGATTAAAAAATTAAAATTCAGATTGCTCTGTAGAAAAGACTCATTGTCATTTCGACCGGAGCCCCCGTGTCTTCTG
>CAZIED010000102.1:0-5730 GCA_964538525.1 uncultured Pirellulales bacterium
TATTATCGCATGGAAACCACACGGTGATAACCGTCCCAATCAGATAGTCCTTCTATTACAATGTGGAGCTGGTATCAACTTTTCCCTGAAAAAACCTATTTCCATTAAAGCTTGGAAAGAATTTATTCACTGGTCAGCCGAGCCGGTATTAGGAATCATGATTCCATTTATTGTTTCAAGCGAGAGCTTAACCGAACTGATAGATGACTATAATTTAATTTTTGATAGAGTTAGAATATATAAGGCGGTTTATAATAAACATTTGTCCGATAACACTTTGAGAAAACAAATTTTGAATTGGTGCAAGAGTAACACTTAACTGAAGATGAGATTTGTTGATTTATTTGCAGGGCTTGGCGGGTTTCATTTGGCTGCAAAACAGCTAGGTGGAAAGTGTGTTTTTGCAAGTGAAATAAATCCTCAGCTCCGATCAATCTATAAAGCTAACTTTGGAATTGAGCCTGCCGGTGATATTAGAGAAATTTCCCCGGATGATGTCCCTGCACATGACCTGCTTTGTGCAGGTTTTCCTTGCCAGCCTTTCTCTAAGGCAGGAGACCAGATGGGCTGGCAAGATGCTGTAAGAGGGACTGTTTTTTTTAACATTGTTGAAATTCTAAAGCAGCATCACCCGAAATTTATTCTTTTAGAAAATGTTGCTCATTTTGTTAGGCATGATAAGGGTAATACATACGCAAGGGTAAAAGAATCTTTAGAATCATTAGGCTATCAGGTAAAACCTGAACAGATATCCCCTCATAAATTTGGCGTGCCTCAAATACGTGAGCGTATTTATATGGTTGGCCGATTGGGAGGCTTAAATGGATTTGAGTGGCCGAGCCCCCAGACAGATGGATCTGAATTATCAATCCGAGATGTGTTAGACATTCATCCCCCCGAGGCCATTGGCTTGAGCGACCAGGTAGTTCGCTGTCTTGATACATGGCAAGAGTTTTTAAGAGCATTCCCAAAGAATGAGGAGCTTCCATCTTTCCCAATATGGAGCATGGAATTTAAGGCAACGTATCCATACGTACAAGATTCTTTATATAAGGTTAGATTAGATGATTTGCGCAGGAGCAAAGGTTGTTTTGGCAGGTCACTTAATACACGTTATAGACGGGATATTTTTGAAAAAGTGCCAAGCTATGCACGCGGAGAGAAGGATGTATTTCCTCGGTGGAAACAAAACTTTATCAGACAAAATAGAGCGCTTTATAGAAAACATCAAAACTGGATAAAGGAATGGCTTCCAAAAATTAAAGTGTTCCCCCCAAGCCTTCAAAAATTGGAGTGGAATTGTAATGGAGAAGAACGAGATATATGGAAATATGTTATCCAATTTAGAGCATCGGGTGTAAGAGTCAAACGGCCAACAACATCTCCTTCGTTAGTAGCAATGACCACTACACAAGTGCCGATTATTGGTTGGGAACGGCGTTATATGACCGTTCGTGAGTGCGCAAGGCTTCAATCAATGGATGAGCTAAAATACTTTCCAAATCGTACAGCGGCTATGAAGGCTTTAGGGAACGCGGTCAACGTTAAGGTAGCTCGCTTAGTCCTTAAAAAGCTGCTGGATACAGCATAACAGCATAAAAGATGAACTCAGAGGATTTTTCTCTGTGGACGTATTAACTAAAGAGCAGCGGTCGTACTGCATGTCACGCATAAGAAAAACAGACACCTCACCCGAGCTTACGGTTAGAAGAATAGTTCATGGATTAGGGTATAGATTTCGACTTTATCGGAGAGATTTGCCTGGATGTCCTGATATTGTCCTGCCCAAGCATAGGAAAGTAATATTTATTCACGGGTGCTGGTGGCACAGACACAATTGTCGATTAGGGAGAAGAACACCCAAAACAAGACAGAAATACTGGCTTCCTAAACTACAAGCAAACAAAGAGCGATATAAGAAGAATCTACGAGCATTACAAAAGCAGGGATGGAAGGTTCTTACTATTTGGGAATGCCAAGCGAAAAAACCTGAAAGCATCATTGGTCGGATTGCCGATTTTCTACAATCGGCTTGATTACCATATACATTATTAGGTTCTGAAGTTCAAACTTGCATACTCTCCGTGATATTCTTTCGCCGCAATATCATAAGCTTTAGCAGCTTCTATCTCATCATCAAATGAACCTAAATAAATCCGTTTGCCATTCACCCGTATCCGAACACGCCAGCGTTTCATATCCTTCGCCCAGTCTACACCTTTATAACGAGACCGGCTGGGCTTTTGGAATCCGCCAGACGTACGGCGGATAAATTTTCGTCTGTGCCAGACATTTTGCTTATATGTTGCTATACGCAAATTTACCTTTCGATTATCCAAGCCATTGTGGTTTATGTGGTCGCAAAAACAGCCGGGCGGGACATCAATAACCAGGCGGTGCATCTGCAAATTCTTTCGTGGCGCATTCTTACCGTTCGTCAGCGAGTGCACGGCGTAGAATGTGTGGACGCTTTTATTGATATGCCATTTGTACTGGCGCAGACGCTGGTAATCTTGCGGGTCAACGATGGCGTATTTGCCGCGTGTCAGCGGAATCCGGCGAAAGGCGTAGCCATAGCGAATCCGCCGATATAAAAGTGCGATAGAAACTATCGGCCTATCCAGCCATTTCGGGATGTTAAAGCGAACTTCGATGAGGCAATGCCCTCCAGCTTTTAGTAAATTAGCGAATTAGTTTCCAATTAACTAATTAACCAATTAACTAATCAACTAACATCCCCCCATAATTGGGTCGAACTGGCGCGTTTGATGCGAAAAATCTTTAAAAACAAAAACAGCCGGTAACATAATTGACCGGCTGAAAAAGAATTAAAAATTTTTCAAAATCCGTATTTTTCTCTCGGACTACTGGCGCAAATGATTGAAAAAAGGGGTCAGGGGTCAGGGGTCAGGGGTCAGGGACCGGAGGTCAAAAACCAAACAGGATACGAATTATTAGTATATCTGTACATCAGGTTAACAGGATATCAGATTAATTTTCTCCTGATTCCCAGTTTCCCTGGTTTCCTGCATTCCGATTTTCTGATGACCTGATTTCCTGCCCTTCCTGTTCCTTATTTTCGACGATGCCGCCTTCGGGCACGACAGTTACTTTAACCGTTGCGGTCAAATCATGGTCGAATACAAGCATCACTGAGTGAGTGCCGACCTGCTTAATATGGTGAGGCAATTCCACGATATCATCGGCGACTTCAAAGCCCTGCTGCCGCAGATTCGCCGCTACCTGCTCAGAGGTAATCGAGCCGAATAAAACTCCCTGCTCATTGGCCTTAGACGCGAGGACCACTTCCGCCCCTTCCACCTTCTTTGCCGCTTCAACAAGACGATTACGCTGCACTATTCGATGCTCGGCGCGCTTTGCCTTTTCCTTTGCTATAGACTTTATATTATTTTCGGTTGCTACCTTTGCAAGACCTTGCGGCAGCAAATAATTGCGAGCATAGCCTTCATTGACCTCAACGACATCTCCATACCAGCCGAGTTTTTTCACATCTTCACAAAGCAAAACCTTCATTCTGCTATCCTTTCTCGTTAAATGGTAATTGGTAATTGGCAATTGGTGATTGGTAATTACCGGTTTCCAGTTACCACCTCTCAGCCCTATGCAGTATATGGCAGAAGAGCCATAAATCTTGCACGTTTAATGGCCTTTTTGGCCTTCCTCTGACAACTGGCGCAGTTGCCGCTGCGCTTGCGCGAGTAAATTTTGCCGCGATTGGTTAAAAGCTTTTGCAGAGTGTCCACATCTTTGTAATCGATGTACTCAATTCCATTTCTGCAAAACCGGCATTGGGTCTGCTCACGAGTGCCTGGGAAATTTGATTTTCTTTCGTTTGTCTTTTGTCTTTGATTCTGTCTTTCTATCATCTTTTACCTACCCATTTCATTGTTCGTTGTTCATTGTTCGTTGTTCATTGTTCGTTGTTCGTTGTTCGTTGTTCGTTGTCTATGAACTATGAACAATGAACTATGAACAAATAAAACTTTACTTCTAAAATGGTATATCATCTGCCGGAGCATCAGGCGCATTACCAGCGTTTCTGGGTATCTGCCCGGCAGAATTTCTGCCCCCCGGCTGGGACGTAGAGGGATTTTCGTCCGTGCCCTGCTCAGCCTGGTCAGCAGGAGGTTCTGTGCCGGCGGTGCTCGGCAGAAACTGAAAGTTTTCCACCGTGACTCTGTGCCTGCTGCGTTTGGTTCCGTCCTGGGCCGTCCAGGTATCGAAGGTCAGCCTCCCCTCGATGAAGATGGGCTTGCCCTTGCTGAAGTATTTGTTGATGTTCTCCGCCGTGCGGCCGAACGCCCGGCAGTCCACGAAACAAGTCTCCTGACGCTGGCTGCCATCCTGACTGGTCCACCTCCGGTTTGTCGCCAGGCCAAAATCAACAACCGCCGTCTGGCTTGGCGTGTACGAAAGCTGAGGGTCACGAGTCAGATTGCCCAGCAAAAAGATTTTATTAAAACCAGCCATAATCACGCTCCTTGCGCTAAAAACTCAAAAACCAAGTATAAAGCTGCGTCTTACTTAAGAACATCTGCATCTTCGGTATCCGTCGGCCCTACATCATTAGTGTCTATATCCGCCTGCCCCTTTTCTACCTCCTGCGGGACCTCAGCCCGGTCTTTTTCCGCCCTGTCGGAGGACTCCGCAGACATCTTTGGAGCATTCTTATCCATGTCTTCAATCCTATGCTTATCGACACTTAAAATAAGGACACGCATAATTCGCTCATTTAGCTGAACGTCTCTTTCAATGTCCCGAATCTTCTCGCCATCAGCCTTAAAGTAGCAGAGGATATATGTCCCTCTTGATTTATGGTTGATCGGATAAATCAGCTTCCTGTCGGCCCATTTTACAAGTGAGACAATCTCTACATCGGCTCTTGCAAGTATGTTTCTGATAAGTCCGACAATTCCGTCCCAATCCGCAGCCGCCTGGGCCGAATCGACAAGAAACATCGCCTCATACAAATTTTTTGTCACGGTCTTCAAAACAAAATACCTCCTTTTTCGTCGTGCGTATTGCGTATTGCGTATTTTTTGCGTTACGCACGACGCACCACGCAATACGCATCACGAATTATTAAACTCATTCATTGCCTGCTCTATACCATATTCAATCCAGCAAAGCACCGCATGAGCGGCTTTTTCTATCGCTTCATTCAGCACCGGCTTTTCCGACTCTGCAGGTTCGCCAAGCACATAGTCATAAGCTATGTTCCCGCCATTGCGCCCGATGCCGATTCTGCAGCGGTGGAAGCTGCCGCTGCCGAGCTTTTCAATGATATCGACAAGGCCGTTATGTCCACCCGCTGAGCCTTTAGCTCTGAGCCGAATCCTGCCCGGCTTAAGTGCCATGTCATCGGTTACCACCAGCAATTCGCTTAACGCCAGCTTATAAAAACCTACCGCCGTGGCAACTGACTGACCACTTTGGTTCATAAAACGCCAGGGCTTTAACAATATTAACTTTTTATCCGAAAACTCAGCCTGTGCAAAACGAGCACCGAATTTTCTCTTATTGATTTTTACACCTAACATTTCAGCCATCAGGTCTATCACCTTAAAGCCGATATTGTGCCTTGTATCAGTATATTCGCTGCCCGGATTACCCAGGCCGACAACCATCTTCATCCTATAAGGAGCACCCATTAAAAAGAATGATTATTGATAAATGATTCCGCCAAAGGCGGATAGATAATTAATCATT
>CAZIED010000102.1:5830-8229 GCA_964538525.1 uncultured Pirellulales bacterium
AATTACCAATTACCTGCATCAAAACCCTACATAACTTTGTTATCCTGCCCGAACATATTACTAACCGACTCGTTATTGTGAATTCTACTTATAGCTTCACCGAGCATTTCCGCTACAGTTAAAACCTTTATAAAGCCGAGCTTTTTGGCTTTTGCAGTCAAAGGTATGGTATCGGTGACCACGACTTCATCGATCGGTGCTGCTTTGAGCCGGGCAAAGGCACCAGCCGTGAAGACGCCATGTGTAGCACCGACACATATTTTTGCGGCCCCACGTTCTCTAACCAGCTTGGCTGCGCTGCATACTGTCCCCGCGGTAGCGATAATATCATCGCACATCAGGACATTCCTGCCTTTGACCTGGCCAATTATTTCGTAGGCTTTTACTTCGCTGCCGCTCAATCTTCTTTTATGCACAATCGCCAGGTCTCCGCCCAGATGCGATGCATATTTCGATGCAGTCTTGATGTTACCAACGTCCGGAGCAATGACCGTCAGGTTGCTTAACTTTTTCCTTTTGAAATACCTGCTCAACACCAGCTCGCCGGTCAGATGGTCCACCGGTATATCGAAAAATCCCTGAAGCTGCTGGGCGTGCAGGTCTATTGCCAGGATTCTGTCGGCGCCGGCGGTTGCAAGAAGATTGGCTACCAGCTTTGCCGTGATAGGAACACGTCCTTCGTCTTTTCTATCCTGCCGGGCGTAGCCAAAATACGGAATAACTGCGGTGACACGTCTGGCACTAGCCCTTTTTAAACAGTCCAGAAATATCAAAAGCTCGACCAGATTCTCATCAACAGGCTTGCAGGTCGCTTGCAGCACAAAGCAATCCCTGCCGCGAACGTTGTCCTCCACCCTGATAAGCTTTTCCCCATCAGGAAAGACGCCTATCTGGGCTTTGCCCACTGAAATCTTCAAATACTTACACACAGATTTGGCTAAATCCGGGTTGCTGTTGCCTGAAAATACCTTAATATCATCATTTGGCAGCTGGTAATTTGTAGCTGATTTTTGGGAACTTAAATCTTTTGTCTCACCTTTTGTAGCCATCCCTTTTAATCCTTCTGCTGTAGTTGTCCTACATTTTCCTTTGTTACTATCGCCCCGGCATTTATATGCGTTCCGTCCTTCAATTCCAGCGGTGCGACAAGAACCGCACCGGAACCGATGTAACAGTTGTCACCTATAGAGGTCCGGTTCACTTTAATGCCGTCGTAGTTTGCTGTTATTGAGCCGGCGCCAACATTGACATTCCGGCCCACCGTAGCATCGCCGATAAAGCTGTGATGCCGGACTCGAACTCCCTCGGCCATAAACGAATTTTTAATTTCCGTAAAGACCCCAAGCACAACATCGTTTTCCAGGATCGTGCCCGGCCTTAGATAAGCGAAAGGCCCAACTCGGCATGATTTGCCGATTCTTACTTCGCCGTGAATGTATGTGAACGGCTCGATCACCGTATCCTGTCCGATCTTTGCCCTTGCATCGATCCAGGTATTATCCGGGTCAACTATGGTCACGCCGTGGTCCATAAGCTCCTGCTGTATGCGTCGCTGCATAATCTTGCTGGCGACGCTAAGCTGCGCTCTGCTGTTGACGCCGACCGCCTCTTCCGGCCGAACCGCTGTAACTGCGACTACTTTATGACCGGTAGCAATGATTCGTGACATCGCATCCGTCAAATAAAATTCTTTCTTGACGTTATCAGGCTTAACCTGCTCAACTGCCTTAAAGAGAACCTGGTTGTTGAACAGGTAATAGCTCGGATTAATCTCATTTATTGCCAGCTGTTCTCTTGTGCAATCGGTATCTTCGACAATGCCCTGGATATTGCCATACCTATCACGTACTATCCTGCCGTAGCCGGTGGGGTCATCGAGGACTGCGGTAGCAAGTGTCGCTGCCGCCTGCTCCATTTGGTGCTTGCCGATGAGTGTGCTGAGTGTTTCAGCTCGAACTAACGGCCCATCGCCGCAAAGAATCAGCGTCTCGCCCTCGAAATCTTCCAGGTGCTCTTTGCAGCAGATAACCGCATGGGCGGTTCCCAACTGCTCGTCCTGCTGGACCCAGGTGATGTCTTTTGCATCCGCAAATTGCTGTTTGACCTGCTCTGCTCCGAAGCCGACCACGACATACATTCTCGCCACGCCGACCTCGCGGCAGGCATCGAGCACGTACGCCAGCATAGGCCGACCGCACACCTCATGGAGCACCTTCGGAAGCTGCGTATTCATCCTGCTGCTGACGCCGGCAGCCAATATTATCGCCATTCTTTCAGCCATTGCGTTTCCATCATTATGTCATTGCGAGGAGCAAAGCGACGAAGCAATCTCAAACCGACAGATAAGATTGCCACGCCCCTGCTCCTGTCTTCCGACAGGAAGACGCAGGGGCTCGCAA
>CAZIED010000103.1:0-1437 GCA_964538525.1 uncultured Pirellulales bacterium
GTTGATATTGAAAAATGGCTCAAATTAATTGGTTCCGACGAGGTTGGCCCGACTACCTTTGCGAAGCTGATAAAACATTTCGGCTCGGTTGACCATGCCCTGGGGGCTTCGGTTAGCCAATTAGCCAAAATAGATGGAATAGGCTTCAAAACTGCCGAACGCATCGCAGCAACGCGCAATAAATTCGATGTCAACAGTGAGCTGGAGCTTGCGGACAAGCTCGGCGTATGGATAATCAATCTCGAGGATAAGCGTTATCCGCCGGCTCTGTTGAGGATTTATGACCCACCGCCGGTCCTTTATATAAAGGGCAGCTTATCTCGTCAGGACAATTTGGCAATTGCCATAGTCGGCACTCGGCAGTGCAGCTTCTATGGCCAGGAGCAGGCGTCCCGGCTGGCTCACTTATTAAGCTCGGCAGGCTTTACCATTATTTCGGGAATGGCACGTGGCATAGACACCGCCGCTCATCATGGGGCGCTATCGGCCGGTGGGCGCACGATCGCCGTGCAGGGCAGCGGCCTGGCAAATATCTTTCCGCCGGAAAACGAAAAATTATTTGAGCTAATAGCCGAATCCGGGGCATGTATTAGTGAGCTGCCTTTGCGATATGAGCCGCTGGCGGAGAACTTTCCGCCTCGCAACAGAATAATAGCGGGACTAACGCTTGCGACAATCGTCGTAGAGGCAGGCCTGAGATCCGGAGCAATGATTACGGCAAAAGAGGCGCTCGAAAACAACCGTGAAGTGATGGCCGTGCCGGGGAAAATTGATTCGCCATTAAGCAAGGGACCTCACCAGCTAATAAAACAAGGCGCCAAGCTGATTGAAACTGTCGAAGATGTCATGGAAGCCCTCGGTTATATCGGCGAACAGCTGCAAAGCCATGTAACTAAAGCGGCTCAAGAGGCAATCATAAAGGTCGAAAAGCCTTTATTCGATGCAAGCCTTTTAAATCTAACAGGCGAGGAAAAAAATATTTATAATATTTTAAACAAAGAGCCGCAGCATATAGACCAGGTAATTGCCCAAGCGGATTTGCCGCCAGGCAGTATTAACGCCGGTTTAATATCCCTCCGTCTTAAGGGATTAGTAAAGCAGCTGCCGGGCAATTTGTTCGTGCGAAATTATTGACTATCTACCATAATATTTGAACATGGCAAAAGAAGATAAATCTCGAAAAGTTCCTCCCAAGCTCTACCGTATTGGAGAGCTTGTCAAATACACGCCCTTCTCGAGACAAACAATCCATAATTATACTGTGATGGGCCTTATACGTGAGGCCGAGTGGACGGAAGGTGGACATCGTCTCTACGATGAATCCGTCTTCGATAGATTATTCAAGATTGACAAGCTGCAAAAAGAAGGCAAAAGCCTTCGAGAGATACAGCGGTTATTAGATGAAGAATTGCACCAGCCTCGGTGATTTATTCAACG
>CAZIED010000103.1:1537-8178 GCA_964538525.1 uncultured Pirellulales bacterium
CGTGAGTTAACGAGGTGTGCCGAGGATTTTCAGAGAGTCTTCAACGACCGGCAGTGTTTTGGTCTCTACTTTTGGGTCATAGATGTTGCCGGTTACCTCCATTCGCACCACAGCGCCGCCGAGACCCTCGGCTAAAGACTGAATAAAAGAAGGCTCAGAAGCAGCCGACTGAATCGGTGATAGGCGCTTGCCGCGGGCAGTCAGAGTCAAACCAACATTCTCGGTTTGCATATCCATCCAGCCGGTGCCGCTAAAGGCCAGGGCCTCTCCGGACAGATCGAACTTCTCGAAAGACAGCAAGTTCTGTTTAAAGTAAGAATCAACAACCATCTGCTCAAAGGCAAAATCTCTCTGCTCCTTTATTTGCAGCACGTATAACAGCTTTGCCAGAAGGGAAAGTTTTCCAACCTGCATATCTGTTATCATAAATCTGCATCTGCCGATAGGCGAAAAGCTTTTAGCGCCGATCCCCGCGGCAAGACTCAATGAGCCGTTCATTGTGCCGCTGCTATAGCTGGGATCAGGAGCTTCTGCGGCTTTTGAGCCAAGAAGAAAACGTCTCAAGTCGATATTGTCAAAGCCGGCCTGCAGCGAAAATTGCGAGTCCGCCAAAACTGGCGAATCAGACTCTTTAAATTCCACTTTGCCTGTTACTCTGCCTCCGTAACAATCAGCAATCATGTTAGAAGCCCCCCAGATCCGAAGGCTCGAATTATAATGGAAATCCGCCTGCAGATTTGTCAGAGACTTATCTTTGATTTTAAGATTATCTGCGACAAGGCGGAGACCTCCATTGACGAAACCGCCATTTGTTTTATATAAACCTTCCATTTTCAGCGCCGCATTTATCTCGGCTTGCGTGCCGGATATATTGAAATTGCATGCCTTAAATTTTGCCAGGCCGGCAAAATCAACGTACTTTTCATTCTTGTCTGCATTATAGATTTTTACGTTTTCAAGCTCCAAATCAAGCCGGCCGCTCGGTGACAAAGCCTGGTAAAAAGACACAAATCCCGCAGGCAAAACGCCCGCCAGACGATCCTCAAATGAGATGTCACTGGCAGAAAGCTGGAAATTCCCATCGCCAAAATCATTACCAGCCAAAGCTATTTGCCCATTTATCGTAATGGCAGAGCTGCCTGTTGCATCAGCAGGCGCAGCTGTAACATTATCAAGCGTCACCATATCGTTGCTGATGGTGAACCTGCCGGTAACATCTTTCAATGGATATATAAACTGCTTAAAATTGAGATTGTTACCCAAACAATCGATAGTGATTTTATAATCAGGCTGCTCCTGGCCGGCGGTTTTATTCAGATAGCCGCTCAAGTTTAATTCTCCTTCCGGCTGACATTGTGTAACTATTTTTCCAATCGACGCCGGCAGCAAACCAATCAAATCATCGCTCCATTGTGCACGGCTGGCATTTAGCGTCAGGTAATAATACGACGGTTGTGTTTTTTCCGTGAGCTGCATTTCCCCTGACAGTGACACAACGCTCCGGTCGTATCGGCCTGTGAGGTCTTTAATGACGGTCGTTTCCGGTAAAAGCACCACGTTTGCAGATACATCCGAGAGCACCAGCGGCTTTTCTCTGCTCATCTGAAACAGCCGGTTATTTATCCTCAGAGACGTATTCCTCAAGGCAAGCTCTGCGCGAAAACTAACGGCCCCAGGCTCTTCGACCGGTGAAAAGACCACAGCATTGGCATCGGTAAGACCGGAAATCTCAAAGCGGTTAAAAAAATCGCCCTGATTAGCCGGCAGAGACCTCAACAATGTTGAATCAATGGGGACATCGTTGGCCTTGATTGTCAGGTTATAATTCGGCCTATCGGTGCTGTAATCGGTTACTTTTCCATTAAAGATTATCCTGCCTTGGTCTATATGTGATACCACATCAGAGACGATAATATTATCCTGATCTTGGTCGAAAAGAATTGTGCCGGTAACGTTTTTCAAAGGATAACAGAAGCCCCGATAAACAGCTTCGGCGCTGCGCAATACGACCGTAACGATATTTTCCCTCTGGGTTTGCGACTGACGGCTGAAGCGATAATCTATTGCCGCACGACCGCTCGGTGAAAAGGTCTTCCATAATTCCCTTTGTTTTATGCTTAAGGCCCTGTACAAGTCGTTATTCAAATCCATATTGTCACTTACAATCTGGATTTGATACCTTTGGTCTGGTCCGAAATCTCCAGCCCAGCCGTTGATTGTCACCTGTACATCGCCATGCACCCCTGTTAGATTATCGAGGATTACGTTATGTTCGGTAAAATCTAACCGCCCGGTAATATTCTCAATGGTATAAGGAAACTTGCTGTCGCAAATCGAAACGTCCTTGCAATAAACCCTGCCGGTCAACGCGCTTTGAGTTATCTGCTTAAAGCTGCCCGATGATTCCAGCTCCAAATCAACTTTACCCACTGGGTGGTATCGGCTAAAGAAGTCCTGCATAGCGGTGAGTAAGCCGAAATCGGCTAAAAACTTTAGTTTCTCCGAACCGGGTGACTCGATTATATTATCCTGTGCGTATAGCAAATCTTTCGCTTTCAGTATCAGTGAATAATTGCTGCTTTGGTCGTAACTAAATTCGGCATTTAATACGTTTATTACCCAGGCTTTCTCAATCGCAGGGATACCCGCCTTGGTTCCCGCAAAGCGGGGTCCCGAGGAAATTCCACCGGCAACGGTAATCTTGCCTGGCTGCCAAACTCCAAACAACCTGCTCCTTCCGGACTCCGCCACCTCGCCAGTGGCTATGTCAAAGCTGTAACCGCCCACTATGTCTTCGGCGGGCCTGAATCTTACATCAATCGGTATCGCCGCAAGAATTTTAGACCGACCGCTTGAAACCTTGCTATACTGTAACGTTCCGCCATTAAGGTGGATTAAGGGCATTTTGCCGGCGCCATCTTTGGAAACAATCAATTTTAGTGCTGCTATGTTCCATCTACCTGCATCCAAATCGCAGCGGAGATCAAAAACAAAATCGTTAATGCGTATTTCCTTCAGCCTCGGACTTAGCAAAAGCAGGCTGCATAAGCCAAAACGGGCATAAACCGTGCTGGCTTTAAGTATCGCATCGTCGTCCCTCGTCTCTCGTCCCTCATCCATCGTTTGGTCAGGTCTTACCATGAGTCCGTTGATCAAAACCGACCCATTAAATTTAAAATCTATCTTTTGGAGATCTACTTTGGCATTGGTCAGCCCTCGAATCTCTGTTATCGCAATGCGAGGAAGACTCCGTACCAGATAGAAGAATAAAAGTCCCCAAACAGCAGCCAAAAATAAAACTCCCATTAGCAGCTTAATAAAAACCCTGCCTTTCTGGATTGTTCGTAGCTCAGTGTTCATTGTTCATAGACTATTTACTCCGAACTCCTAACTATGAACTCGGAGCAATTCCTTTTAATCGCTTTATTGGCAATATCTTTGCGCCAGTAAGCGCCGTCGAATTTTATTTTATCCACAGCTTCGTATGCTTTTTTCTTTGCTTCGGCAATATTCCGTCCCAGAGCGGTTACACCCAAAACTCGGCCGCCGTCGGTAACGATGCCCCCTTCATGCTCTTTAGTGCCGGCGTGGAATACAACCACATCGCTAAGCTTTTCTACCTCATCCAGGCCGGTAATTTTCTTTCCTTTTTCATAATGGTCAGGGTAGCCTCCTGAAGCCATCACCACGCAAACCGCAGGCCGCAGGTCCCAATTCAGTGTAACCTCATCCAGCCGGCCTTCACAAACCGCCAAGCACACTTCCAGAAGGTCGCTTTTTAGCCGCATCAGAATCGGCTGGGTCTCGGGGTCGCCGAACCGAACGTTAAATTCCAATACTCTCGGGCCGGCGCTTGTAATCATAAGCCCCGCATAAAGCACGCCCTTATATGGTGTTCCGTTGCGATTCATGCCGTCCACCACAGGCACAAGAATCTCGCGCGTGATTTTATTTATCATCTCCTCAGTGACAACCGGAGCCGGGCTATATGCACCCATGCCACCGGTGTTCGGCCCTGTGTCACCATCTCCGATTGGCTTGTGGTCCTGCGAAGATTCCATAACGTAAATATTATGACCGTCCACGAAAGCCAATATCGACGCCTCTTCGCCGAGCAATTTATCTTCGACGACGATTTTGTCACCTGCCGAGCCGAATATCCTGCCGCACATCATTTTTTCAGCCGCCAGGATGCCATCTGCCGGGTCGTTACAGACAATGACGCCCTTTCCCTTGGCAAGGCCTGCAGCTTTTACCACAACAGCCGTATCTCTGCTGGCTATATATTTTTTTGCATCGCTAAATCGTTCGAAGATTCTGCCTTCAGCAGTGGAGATGGCGCAGGAGCGCATCAATTGCTTTGCGAATGCCTTATCCGCCTCAAGCTGTGCGGCGGCGGCACCTGGTCCAAAAGCCTTTATCCCGGCCTGTTCCATCGCATCGACCAGACCTGCTGCCAGCGGATCTTCCGGCCCAACGACTACAAGTGATATTTTGTTCTGCCGTGAAAAAACTACCAGCTTATCAATATCGGTAGCATTGATGGGGACATTTTCGCCGCACAGTGCTGTGCCGGCATTGCCCGGTGCGATAAAGAGCTTGCCTAAACTTTTCGATTGAGCCAGCTTCCATGCTATTGCGTGCTCTCGGCCTCCGTTACCAACTAAAAGCACATCCATTTGCGAATCTCCAACAGAACCCGCTAAATGTTTAGCCCCCGAATTTATTTGGGGGTTTTAATCTATCCTAATCTATCGACCGGAGATTGGCAAATATGAAATTCATCTTCAGTTTTTTCTTTTTAGATTAGAAAACGCCTTCATGTATGCCTTATGGTATCTGCGTCTGCTTACTTTGTGAGGAACCTGGTCTTTCATCTCTGCTGCTTCGGTACCGGGTCTGGGCTGGTATTGATAGACCTCAACAAAATCAAAATCTATCTCATCAAGCAGTCTCAGTGAATCTTGGAATTCCTCCTCTGTTTCACTGGGAAAGCCCACCATAATCTGTGTGCGAATCTGCAGCTGCGGAAACTCTCCCTTTAAGGTTTGAATTACCGCTTTATAATCCTCTATTTTATAACCTCTTCTCATCAGCCCAAGTATCCGATTATTACCGGATTGGGCAGCCGTGCTAAGGTATGTAATTTTGCCGCTTCGCAGAACCTCGCAGAGCTCCGGCATCATCTCAATCAAAAACTTAGGCTGTATGTTCCGCAGTCTTATTGTATAATCGCCTTTGGCTTTCACCAGCTCTTTAAGTAAATCAGCTAAAGTGACGCTGTGGTCTCTGCCGTATGCACCCACATCGGTTCCGAGCAGTGCAAACTCCTTGTAACCTTTCGAAAGCCCTTCTTTAAATTCTTCAACTATTGCATCAATTGGCTTACTTTTCAGTCCCCCGCGAGAAACCTTGACCGCACAAAACGAACATCTATTCGGACAGCCGGATGAGACTTTGATACAAAAACTCTGCGGTCGAAAGACATTGATTATCTGGTCGAGCTGGTCATAATAGCGTTTCGTTAGTCTCTCTTTTATGGCGTAAACCATGCCGTGCATTGACGTAAGGCTCGCCAGCTTTTTAAAATCCGCAAATGTCCTTCTATGAACCGATGGCATATTCGCCCGGTGTATCAGACAGTTAGCATAAGCATCATCGGGATTTGTCCTAATGTCGATAATTTCTTTGAGCTGCTCAATATCATGCTCGAAAGTGAAACCCTGATGCACCTCTCTGAGGCGTGATTTATTGATTTTGGGCAGACAGCCGCAAACGATGAGTTCTGCAGACGGCCGCTTTTGGGACTCTACAAACCTTATTATATCTATAGAATGTTCCTGCGTGCTTTCAGTAAGTCCACAGGCATTGAAAATGATGACGTCGGCATCGTGAATATCGGTTGTGACTGTACAACCGTTGTCCCCCAGGAATTTCTGCATCCTCGAGCAATCAATACGATTCTCAGGGCATCCATTTGTAAGAACACAAACCTTTTTACAATCTAATTTCTGGTTAGGCTGATTTTTTTCAAGTTCAACTATATATGATTCTTCGCACTCGGCTTGAATCAAACTCATTTGACATCCCCCCTTACTTTTTCCCGGCTCGTTTGTGAAAGAAAAAAAGCATTCAATTCGTAATCAAGCCGATAGTTAAAACCTACTCACTTTAAGCATTAGTCAAAGAATTGATTTCTTGCGCCCCCTGTATTCTATATATAATTATACGGTTTTTTATGCCAAAAAACAAGTAAAAAACTGTTGAAATATAATAGTCCAATAAGAAGTAAACCCCCACTAATGAAAACCATTATTCGCAGCCCATTAACCATCAGTCACAAGTCACGCTTTAAATGCTGTTGGGCATAAATAGCAATAACCTTTTTGTTAACCAGCGTTCTATGATGTTTCTTTCTTATCCTATAATTCACCGAGCTCACTCTTGACAAACAATATCGATAGGCACATAATCGCTTAAGTGAAGGATGATTAACGCAATTTTCCGTTAAGGATAATCAGAGATGAAAAGCCTCTTTCCAGAACTTGATGAAATAGAGCTTGATGCCAGGAAGCTTAATATATCTCGGTCTCCGAAAAAAGGGGGATCTTCTGAAACAGATTCTATCCCTTACCTCAGTG
>CAZIED010000104.1:0-8137 GCA_964538525.1 uncultured Pirellulales bacterium
TAGTGGCCTAATTTGAATTTACTCTAAAAAAGAAGTAATAAGTTAAATCTTTTATAAATAATAATTTATAATAATTTGATAATATTTTTAAGAAAAGCCTTGACTTGGCCGAAACAAATATATAAACTTTACATAGTAATAGTAGTGAGAATCACGATGAGAGGCTATCCAAAGGGTTTTGTCCCGCGGAAATGCCTCTCACTTGTTTTAAATCTGTTTCTTCTTAAACTCAAGTTTATCTTTCAAATCACCAAGAAATACGATTGGAGGGGAACATTTTGTTAGTAATGATGAATACTTTTTCTTATTTGGTATTATCAACCTGAGAAGTTTATTTTCTTTCTTTAATGTCTCTACAAGGCAAGCGTAATCTCCATCCCCTGCCACAATGATAGCTTTATCGAAATTATTAAACTGTTTCATTGCATGTAATACAAGTTCTGCATCCACATTTCCCTTTATTTGTCCATTTGGTAAAACCATTGCCTTTTTATAGATCAAATCATATCCATCACGTTGCAGTGATTTATAGAGACCCTTATTTTTGGGGATATACCCTATAAAGAGAAAGGCTTTTGTTACATTATATTTATCTCCTAAATAACGCCTAAAACGTTTCCAGTCCAGCCTCCAATTCTGGTCATGCAACGTTGAAAGATAAACATTACTGCTATCAATAAAAGCATAGACCTCATTTGTTTTGTTCATTTTCGTTAGTTCCTTCTACCTGTTCTTCTTTATTTTCTTCTGGTAGGTTTTCCTCATAGATGCCCAAAAACTCTTTAATAAAAACTATATCTTCACGGATCGGCGTACCACCAGAGATTGTTAAAGTGGCATTTTTGCCAGTAAGTAGGGTGAGCGACAAAACAAAATCACCTTTAGGTGCTATAAGCGGGGGTTTTGATATTTTGCCCTTTTCTTCTATTCCTTTTTTTTCTTCGTTACCGCCAGTATAATCTTTTAATTCCTCTCTAACAAACATATTTGTATCTCGAAGGCATCCAATTGTTGTTTGTGCACCTTCATCTGTGAACCCACGTTGTTTTAATGTCCAACTAAGTTGGTCATCCGATGGCAATCCTTCGGAATAGCTTTGATATAGTTCATCAAATATAGTTGGCGACTTGGCGCATCTCTCCAATGCTACTTTTCTTTCTGACGAATCGTGTGGAGCTTCTATTATTATAAAAGCATCATCTGAAATGCCAACACTTCCACTTTGGTAACGAAGAAGTCCATATTGAGCCATAGCGGCCAATATTGTAAGAGAACGACCGTGTAGCTTGTTATAGCCCCATACTTTAACCGCGACCTCTTTAGCTACAAGAGTCTTTCCTTCCTTCTCAAACAATGCTTTGGCGTTTTTAACAGCCTCTCGCAGACTAATACACGGATATCGAGGGCTACGCGGTTTATATTTCTTTCTCTTAGACTGTTTTGTTTCGACCATCTTTTTGTCTTTTTGTCCACCTTGTTCATCCATATATTTACCCTTAAATTTTTTGGTTATATATATAATTCGGTATCATTATCTGTAATCGCCATGTGAAAAGCAAGAGTAATCCTTACCTTTTTTGTGAAATTATTGAAATTTTTCACGATAAACTGTTGGCATGGAGTAATGGAGGACTATAATCAATAAAAATGCCACACTGAATCCTTGCAAGTGAGCAAATTTTTAACAGGCTTTCTGTGGTTTGAATCCCCTTCCAGCCGTTAAAATACCGAAAGGAGGGGCATTTGCTTAGTAACTGCTTTATACTTGCATCTTATATATTATAACTTTGTGCAGATACATCGGCCTAAGACAAGGCAAAAAAGTCCGAAGATGCAATAAGGAAAAAGTGATTTCTCAATTTTCTTCAAGATTTTCAGAATAATTGCTATTTTTTTAAATTATGAAATGGTGTGTTAGCTAAAGAAATTTTTTGTATTTAACCGATTTTACAGGTACACGAACGCAGATTTTGGTATAAATCGTTGTTAGTGGTTAGTGAGTAGTGAATAGTATATAGTGAATCTGCGCAGCATGGCTTACGCCAGAATCACGAACCACGAGTCACGAACCACGAACCACGAATTGCAGGTGTGAAGTAGTTCCTCAAAGAATATCTTTGGGAAGAATTGGAAAATGGATAAGAACAAACAACTCGTCTCGGCGGAGCGAGCCGGAGCGGGAAAAGGCTCACGGGAGATCGGCTTAGAGCTTGCTGCGATATGCGGCAAACACTTCCTTAAGCTAAAACACCTGCATTATGGATTTTGGACCAAAGACCTTGAATTAGATATAACCAATTTGCATATAGCCCAGGAAAAATATACGGATTTTTTAGTTTCTCATGTACCCGATGGCGTTAAAACGATTCTGGATGTCGGTGGCGGCCTGGGCCAAACGGCAAAAAGGCTTATTGATATGGGTTATAAGGTGGATTGTGTCTCGCCGAGCCCTTTTCTTAATGAGCGGATTCGTTCGTTGCTGCCGAGCGCAAGTGAGGTTTTTGATTGTACCTACGAGCAGCTTGATGCTCAAAGCAAATATGATATGGTTTTATTTAGTGAAAGCTTTCAGTACGTCTGCATCGAGAAGGCTCTTCAAAAAACAGTAGAAATCCTAAACGATGGCGGTTATCTGCTGATTTGCGATGTCTTCAAATTGAATATCAGTGGAAATGGCGCGATGGGTGGCGGACATAAACTGGCGAAATTCAGCGATTCTTTGGCACAGTATCCATTTGAGCAGGTTGAGGACATAGACATCACGGAGCAGACTGCTCCAAACATGGACATATTTGATGATACTGTTAAGAATGTTCTCGGCCCTGCAATAGATTCCGGTCTTGGTTACTTGACCGACAAATACCCGCTGACGGTGAAGTTCCTGCGATGGAGATATAGAAACAAGATTGACCGAGCTTACCGTAAGTACTTCAACGGAGGAAGAAACGGTGAAGAATTTAAGAAATTTAAGACCTACCGATTATTCCTCTATAAAAAGATACCGGCCACATAGAAGCTAAGAACTTAAAGCTAAAAATGAAAAATTGATAAATTCCACAGTTTTACGCTTTGAGTTTTACGCTTTCAGTTTCATTGTATGCTGTTCACAATCGCTGTAGCAAATCCATGCCCTGCCGATTAACCCAAACAGGATTTGACAGAACGGCTGGTAGGCGGGTAAAATGACCCCCGGTTTTATAGTTCAGTGTTCAGTGTTCATCGACGAACAACAAACAATGAACAACGAACAATTATTGGAGACAGGTAATTGAAAATGGCAGAGACAAGCAAATATCAAACGGCTGGTACCGTACCGTCTCGTCCGGCTACGGCTCGGAGCTTCGCCGAGACGAGAGCCGGACCCGTCCTGAGCAGGGTCGAAGGGTCGAGAGATTTGCAGGCCAGTCGCAGTATGCCGGAATCATTGGCGGCTGAGGCGGCGGTGCTTGGCTCAATGATAATCGACCCGGTCTGTATCGGCCTGGTTGTTGAGCAGCTCGACCGTAATGCGTTTTACCGCGTGCAGCACCAGCTTGTTTTCGATGCCATAATCGCTCTTTACGAAAAAAACAGAGGCGTCGGCCTTGATGCGGTGCTGCTACGTGATGAGCTTGAAAAACGCGGCCAGCTCGAAGAGGTAGGCGGTGTGGAATATCTGGCTAAGGTCATAGAGTCGGTGCCTACCACGGCCAATGTTATGTATTACGCCGGCATAGTCAAGGAAAAGATGCTGCTGCGTGAGGTAATCACCGCTGCCGGTGAGATTTTGGACGATGCGTTTAGCCAGAGCGGCGATACCGATATAACGCTCGACCAGGCGGAACGCAGGATTTTTTCCGTTACGGATAAGAATATCCGCGGCTCTGCCACGCCCTTGAAGGATTTAGTAAGCCAGGCCTTTGAGCTTATAATGAAGCGAGAAGGCACTCATGTTACCGGCCTTGCAACCGGATTTCATCAGCTCGATGATTTAACCTGCGGCCTGCACGACAGCGAGATGATAATCCTGGCAGGGCGACCCAGCATGGGCAAAACGTCACTTGCCTTAAATATCGCTGGGTATCTCGGACTTGTTGAAAAGGTACCGGTTGCAATATTCTCACTGGAAATGAGCAAACAGCAGCTGGCTGAGCGAATCTTATGCAGCAAAAGCGAGATTGACAGCCAGAGGATTAGAAAGGGGATGCTTAGCTCTGATGATTATGACAAAATCAAAGCGGCCTGTGGTGATTTATATGAGGTGCCTATTTATGTTGATGACACATCGTTGCTGACGCCTCTGGAGCTTAGAGCAAAAGCCAGGAGGCTCAAGAGTCTTTACGGCTTACGCTGCATCATCGTGGATTATTTGCAATTGATGAGCCTGGGAAGCCGAGTCGAATCTCGTCAGCAGGAGATTACCGCCATTTCCAGATATATCAAGGCTCTTGCGGGGGAGCTGAGTATTCCCGTTATGGTGCTAAGCCAGCTTAATCGTGCGCCGGAGGGGCGGGAAGACCATCGGCCACGTATGAGTGATTTGCGGGAAAGCGGAAGTATCGAGCAGGATGCAGATGTGGTAATTCTGCTGCACCGTGAAGATTATTATCGCCGAGGTGAAACGGCCGAGCTGAGCGAAGGGCAGGCAGGCACCGTCTTGCACAGTATGCCTTACGGCAATAGCAGTGAAGATGGCACCAAAGAGAATAATACCGCCGAGCTTATAATTGCCAAGCAGCGTAACGGCCCCACTGACACCGTGAAGCTGGTGTTCAGAAAAAAGATTATGACGTTTGAGAACTATAAACCAGAGGATCATGCGGTGCCGTTCTAAAGAATGATAAATGATGAATGATTAATGATTAATCATTTTATTGCAAGGCAAGGATGCAGGACAAGGTTTTTATCGTTTTTATAGTATTCGGGCTTGTATGTTCGGTTTGTGCGCCCGTGACGGCTGCATCAACGGGCGTTACGGCAGAAACAAAGAATGTGATCAGCTCAATCGAGTTTATCGGCAACAAACACTATAAAGACAAGGTGCTGCTGCAGAGGCTGGATTTTAAAACGGGCGACTACTTCGATTATATCCTTATCGAGGCGGGCAGAAAAACATTGGCCGAGATTCACCGCAAAGTCGGCTTTGCGTTTGTCCGAGTGACATTGGATAAGGAAAAGCTCTCGCAGGGCCAGGTGGTTTATACAATCGAGGAAGGGCCGAGGGTGAAGGTTGCAAAGGTTACATTTATCGGCAACAAGGCTGTAAAGACTGCTACACTTCGAGAAGCCATAAAGACAAAGCAGAAGAAGTGGTTCTATTGGCCGTTTTACTACACCGAGGAGGCGGTAACCGAGGATGTTGAAAAGCTGGAGAACGTCTATTACGACAGAGGCTTTCTGGATTATAGCGTGATGCCCAAGACCGAGTTTAGCGACGACAACAGCCGGGCATTTGTCACTTTCGAGATTAAAGAAGGACCCGCTTATCAGGTGCGTAAGATTAATATTACAGGCAATAAGTTTTTTGACGAGCAGACGCTGCGGGGGAGGCTTGCGTTAAAGCCTTCCGATGGATTCGGCAAGCTCACCACAAGCGTTTATATCCGACGAGAGGCTGATTCGGATGCCAAGAGTCTGGCTCGGTTTTATCAGGAAAATGGTTTCATCGATGTGGTGGTTGAGCAGAGGCCAAAGTTCGTCGTTCCGGCGTGCCGAATCGACGAACTTGTTTGCGATGTCAATATGGTTGATGTGGCCTTTGAGATTGTCGAGGGCGGCCAGTTTCGTATAGGCCGGATAGAGATAACCGGCAACGAATATACGCAGGATAGAGCAATCCGGAGGATTTTAGACGAAGAAGGTTTTTCGCCCGGGCAGTTGTATAACGCCGGCAAAGCCCCCAAGCAGGGCGGCGGCAAGCTGGAACAAAAGATACAAAGGATGTTGCTGGCTGATGAGGTAATCATCAGTCCTGTGGAACCTGTTGGTGAAGCTGAGGACCAAAGGGACGCAAATGTTGATATAAAGGAGGGTCTGACCGGTTATTTTATGCCGGGTGTTGCCATCAGCAGTGACAGCGGCATCAGCGGTCAATTTACTTTTAATCAGCGCAATTTCGACATCGCTGATACGCCTGAAAGCTTTGAAGAGTTTATTACTATGCAGGCATTCAAAGGCGCCGGCCAGAACCTCAGGATTTCTCTGTCTCCCGGAACGGAAGTCAGCTCGTATTCGGTGGAGTTCAGCGACCCCTACTGGCGAGATAGACCTACATTGTTTGACATGCAGGGATTAAAATATATGAGGTTCAGGGAAAGCTACGATGAGGACAGGCTTCGAGGCTTGGTCGGGTTCGAGAAGCGATGCGAGCAGAGCTGGCGAAGGCGATTATTTTTCAGAGCCGAAAATGTTAATGTAAGCAGCCTCGATGGTGATGCACCGCATGAAATTATCTCTGTAAAGGGTGATAACGCTCTATTGGGAGTCAAGGTTGGCTTCGGAAGAAATATGGCCGACAACGAATATGAGCCGGCCAAAGGTTATACATTTGATATCAATTATGAGCAGGTTACAGGCGACTATACCTTCGGAGTGCCGGATGCGAGGTGCATCTTCTACAGGACGCTCTATGAGGATATGCTCGAGCGAAAGACGGTTCTTTCTTCGAGGCTGCAGGCGGCAGCTATGCTGGGTGATGCACCGCCCTTTGAAAAGTTTTATGCCGGCGGCTCATACAGCATAAGAGGTTTTGAATATCGCGGCGTAAGCACTCGCGGCTATCCCACGTTTCCCGGCACCAATACTGAAGACAAAAGCCGCAAGAGAAAAGACCCCATCGGCAGCGACTGGTTATTGTTAGCCAGCACGGAGCTGGTTGTGCCTCTGGTTGGCAAAAGCCTATCGGCTCTATTTTTTGTTGACAGCGGCGCAATTGATACGGGTCCTTATCGTATCTCAACAGGCGGCGGAATACAGATAATGATACCGTGGTTTGGACAGCTGCCGATGAGATTTGAGCTGGCTACGCCGCTTAAGAGAGCTGATGATGACGAAACACAAGTCTTTAGCTTTTCTATCGGCGGAAGACTGTTTTGAAAGGAATAATTATGAAGATTAGAACTGTTGGATTCGGCAAGCTCACCACAAGTATTGCTCTGGTTTGCTTGATAGGAACTATCCTTCTTACTGCAGGGTATGAGCACGGCAACGCTCAATCCAAAGAAGGAGCCTCTCTTAAAATTGGTGTGGTAAGTGTTATGAAGGTGCTTCGCGAATGCAAGAGAAGTGTCCAGTATAGACAGGATGCTATGGCCGAGCACGGCAAGGTAATGGCGGAGCTGGAAAAGCTTTCCAAAGAGCTGGATGCAGATGAGGCGGGGCTGAGGACGGTAAAGCTTGGCAGCCCGGATTATCTGAAGCAGTATAAGCAAATTCTTGATAAACGCTCTGCGTTGCAGGCCGGCCAGGAGTATCATAAGCAGCAAAGGGCGCTAAAAGAAAGACAAATTACCGAAGAGCTTTATAAGGAAATCCTGCAAGTAACGACGGCGCTGGCTGAGCAAAAGGGGTTGGATTTGGTGTTTGAAAGAGATGAGCCGGAGCTTTCCGCCTCAAGCGGCGACGAGCTGGTGCTGACAATAAGTACGCATAAGCTGCTGTATGCCGGCAGCTTCTGTGCAGATATTACCGGTGAAGTAATCGCCCGGCTGGACGAAAAGAAATAAAAAATCAAAATTAAGGTATCGGGGATCTGGGTTCAGGGATCAGTTTTTACTGAACCCCGACACCTGACCCCTTCTTCTATAATTTTGATTTTTAATTTTTGATATTTGATTTGTTATGAGATTGACGGTTGCACAATTGGCTGAAAAGCTTGGCGCCGAGGTAATCGGTGACCATGAAGCGTTCGAGATAAAGATAAGTGCAGTGGCGGCGGTGGAGGCGGCTGGTCAAAGCGATGTTACCTTTATTACCGATGAGCGATATTTTGCTGCACTTAAAAAGTCACAGGCGGCGGCGGTGATTGTGGATAGACCTCTCTCGCGTTCATTGTTCATAGTTGATAGTTCATCGATGAACAACAAACAACGAACAACGAACAAAGAACAACGAACAACCCAGATGCCGCTACAATTGCTGGTTAAAAATGTTGATTCGG
>CAZIED010000105.1:0-8075 GCA_964538525.1 uncultured Pirellulales bacterium
TAATCGAGGCTTCTGCCTTATTTATTGCCGAGGGGAAATCCTCAGACAGGCCGGCGGCAATTATCGCAGCCGCGGAATTTAGAACAACAATATCTTTTCGCGGCCCGGTTTCTCTACCACTTAGGATGTCCCTTAAAACTTCGGCACTGGTCTTGGCATCAGTAACTTTCAGCTCCTGTATGTTTGCGGATTTTATGCCGAGGTCTTTCGGATCAAGCTCTCTATTCGCTATTCGGCCATCTTTCAACTCTATGATTTTTGTAACACCGGCTGTGCTTATCTCATCCAATCCGTCACTATGCACTACCATTGCGTAGCGCGTGCCCAACAGTTTCAGTGCCTCCGTAACCAACGACATCAAGCCTTCGTCAGCGACGCCGAGCACTTGTGTCTTCACGCCGGCTGGATTTGCCAAAGGTCCAAGAATATTAAATACCGTTCTAAAGCCGAGACTTTTGCGTATCGGCTGAACGAATTTCATTGCCGGATGGAACATAGGTGCGAACATAAAGCCGATATGCGCTTGTTTTATACACTCAGCCACAATTTCGGGAACAGCACCTATCTTAACACCCAGCTGCTCAAGCACGTCAGCCGAGCCGCAGGCACTTGTTATGCCGCGATTGCCGTGCTTTGCGACATAAACTCCCGCCCCCGCTGCCACTATCGCAGCAGCAGTTGAAATATTAGAGGTTTTAATCGCTCCGCCGCCCGTGCCGCAGGTATCCACTAAATTATCGACATCCACCTTCACCCTAACTGCATGACAACGAAGTGACTTTGCAAGGCCTGCAATCTCTGATGACGTTGCACCCTTCATTTGCATCGCCGTAAGAAAGGCTGCTATTTGAGCTTCAGGCACCTGACCTTCAAAAATGACATCAAGAAGAGCTGTTGCCTGCTCAAAAGTTAAATCTTCTCCTGCCAGTAATTGTTTAACATATTCGGTTATTGCTGCCATTTTTAGCTCCTTAGTTTTTATGTTTAACGGCTGCAATTGACAGAATATTTTCGATAATTTTTCCACCCGCAGGGGTGAGAATACTTTCCGGATGAAATTGCACACCATATATGGGAAGCTCTTTGTGCTGAACTGCCATAGTGATTCCCTCAAACTCAGCCGTTTTTTCCAGACAGTCTGGTAAATCCAGTGCAATAAGACTGTGGTATCGTCCAGCCTGGAGCGGATTTTCAATGCCGGCAAAAATGCCTTTTTCATTGTGCGTCACTCTTGAGGGTTTTCCGTGCATCGGCTCCGGAGCATGGCCGATCTTACCGCCAAAATACTGCACAATCGCCTGATGTCCCAGACACACGCCGAATATCGGCAGCCTGTCTTTGAAATAATCAATCGCCGATAGCGACACACCAGCCGTATCGGGATTACCCGGCCCAGGTGAAATCACAAGCAGGTCAGGGTCAAACTCATCCGCAACTTTCTTAAGCTCTTCCAGGTCGGTATCAGAGCGATAAACCCTTGCGGAGCAGTTGCGCTTGCAAAAATCATCAACAAGGTTGTAGGTAAATGAATCGAAATTGTCGATAAACAAAACTTTTCTCTTCATTTCACTTATTCCTTATGTTTGGACCGTTGTCGTGCCGACGACGGCTAAACCTACCATCATTTTCCGCGAATCGCACGCAGACATGAGTTCGCTTTGTGCTGGGTTTCTTCAAATTCGGTCTTGGGAACGCTATCGTGCACAATACCGGCACCGGCCCGAACGAAAGCTGTATGGTCTTTGACCTGCAGACTCCTTATCGTAATGCAGCTATCGAACTGGCCATCGACCGTCAGATAACAAACAGCCCCGCCGTAATAACCACGTTTGGTCTTTTCCAGCAGACGAATAAGCTTCATTGCCTCAATCTTCGGAGCGCCTGTTAACGTACCCATGTTCATAGTGGCCAGATATGCACTCAATGCATCAAGCTCAGCCACAAGCGAGCCTTTTACGTTGCTGACCAAATGCTGGACAGATTCATATTTCTCAGCCGTAAGAAGCTCTGTGACAATTCGGCTGCCCGGCTCAGCTACACGTGCGATGTCGTTTCGTGCCAAATCTACCAGCATCATATGCTCAGCCAGCTCTTTACGGTCGATTTTTAATTCGGCCTCATACCTGAAATCCGTGTCAGGGTCTATTTTATTTCCGACCCTGCCTCTGGGCTTTGTCCCGGCTATCGGGCGAATCTCAACGCTTCGTTTCTCGGTACCACTTACACGTAAATTTAATTCCGGACTGGAGCCCATCAGTATCGTGCTCGGTGTATTGAGATAAAACATATATGGCGAAGGATTCAACGCACGAAGCCTTTTATAAACATCCAGCGGCTCATCCGGGCAAGGCTCGGTTATCGTCCTGCTTAGAACCACCTGAAATATGTCACCGTCTATGATATGCTGCTTGGCGGTTTTGACCATCTGCTCATATTCCGCCTGGCTGGTGTCGGTGCTCCCCTGCGACAACTCACCTGTGTATCTGTATCCCTTCGGCGTGTCGAATCTTGCGATATTAAAATAATAATCGAAACTGTTTTGTGCATCCTGAATGGCTGCCTCACGGTCACCGTTGGTGATAATACAATTGACAATCACGTAGCCTTTGCGGCTCTGGTGATCCATAAGGAAGATATTGTCAGCAAAATATAGCTCATAATCGGGATTACCGAGCAGGTCGCTTTTACTCACCGGAAGCTTTTCGAATTGGTCTATAAAATCGTAGCTTATTGCTCCGAGCAGGCCGCAGGTAACGCGGAAGGGCTTGCTTGCCAGTTTGAAAGTAAAAGCCACCGCACGCAAGACATCCATTTGATTGGTTGTTTTCAGGCGGGTCTGCTCATCGACCAGCTGCTGCGGATGCTTTATTGTACCTATAATTTCGTCATTCCGGAATTCAACCGATTCGCAGAAATCAAAGCTCGATTTTCGGCTGAGCAGATATTCTAACATTCTCCTGCCCGTTCTGCTTAAAGCCTTAATGGCAAATTTATCACCGGTCCCCGTAAGATAAAGTGCAGGCTTTGCGGTGCCGAAGCTTATTTCCGTGAAGCCGGCCAGATGCTCTTTAGACTCAAATAAACAGCAATGTTTAATCCGGCCATAGTCACTGAGCTTGGCGAAAAAATCCACCGGCTCATCTATATCGATCTCTCTTACAATAGGTATGATTTGACCAGGCTGGGCGCCGAGTATTAATTCTCTATAATCATCCATAGATTTAACCTTTTCTCGTATTTTCTAATCGCTAATAAGTCAAAATACAAACAAAAAAAGCAGCCTGCCGTTCCGACAGGCTGCTTTTTGCAAATCTAACAAATCGTGTATGGCAAATTACCGCTTACCTGCCGGATATTATCCCGCAGGCCACCACCAACAATTAGTATTTTTACGGTTAATCTGCCTCATTACAAAAATATTAAACCAAATTTATTCATCTATGTCAAGAAAAATCACAAGAATTAAAAAAATAAACACCCAGTTTTAATCCAAAGCCGCAGCGGCATTTACTGCAACCACTTATTTGCTCATGTTGCATGACGATGCCGTAGGCGGTCCAGAGCCACCGCTACAACGATAATAACGCCCGTTATTATCTCCTGCACCCAGTTGGGAAGTCCCATTTGCGTGCAGCCGGAAGCGATAACCGTCATAATCAGCGCTCCCACCAGCGTACCGAGAATCGACCCTTCACCACCACTGAGGCTGCCTCCACCGATTACCACTGCAGCGATTACATTCAGCTCCAGCCCAACGGCTACCGTAGGATCTCCAACCGTCAACCTTGAAAACTGCATAAGCCCCGCCAGTCCGGCAAAAGCCGCACATATTGTGTAAACGAAAATCTTAACCCGCTCCACGGGCACGCCGCACAGCCGGGCCGTCTGCTCATTTGAGCCGATGGCAAAGGTATGCCGTCCCAGCCGGGTGTAGCGCAACAGCGCCGCCATCGCTATAGACAAAAACAATAGCAGCCATACCCCTGGTGGCACGAGCACCCAGCTTCGCTCTTGTGGAAGCGTTGCCAGCAGCTTATCAAGCCAAGCCATTCGTTCTATATCAACATTGATTTTCTGCTCATGCCCGATACCTTTAGCCGTGCCCCGAACTACGAGCATCATGCCCAAAGTAACAATGAACGGCACCACCCGCAGCCGCGTTATCAGCAATCCGCTTAATAGGCCAAAACACGCCGCCACTGCCATTCCCCCCAGAGCCGCGGTCAGCGGCCCGGCGCCGCCGTATTGCAGCAACCAGGCAATCACTACCGTGCCCAAAGCCACAATTGAACCAACCGAAAGGTCAATCCCCCCAGAAATCATCACCAGGGTCATTCCCAGAGCCGCCACTCCTACAATGGTAGTCTGCCGCAGGATCATCTCCACGTTCCGTACAGTCGTAAAACTCGGTGGCGAGACTATTGCAAATATTACGTACACAAATACCAAACCCAGCAATGGGCCTATGGTATTCGAGACGGAGGACAGAGAACAGAGGACAGAGAACAGAGAAAAAAATGCTGACTTCTGTCTCCTGACCCTTCGGCTTCGCTCAGGGCAAGCTTCGGTCTTCTGACTTCTGTTGTCAGTCATGGACCTGCCTCCGGCTCGACCGACCTGTCTCGAGCATAGTCGAGAGAGCTCGCCGAAGTCTGTCCAGTTGCCTCCAGCATGAGCCTGTGCTCATCTGCTTGCCCGATTTTGTGTGCTGGTCCTAATCTTCCACGGCACATCACAGTTACTCGGTCGCAAATACCCATCAGCTCCGGCAGATAACTGCTTACTATCAGCACTGCCTTAGGCTGCCGCCCTTCAGCCTGAGAACCTGTAGCCAATTCATCAACTAACCTGTAAATCATCGCCTTTGCCGCCACATCAATACCTCGTGTAGGCTCATCCAAGAGCAAAACATCCACGTCATGCTGAAGTAATCGCGCCAGCGCCACTCTTTGCTGGTTGCCGCCCGATAAAGACGATAGCAAATCTCTGGGCCCATGACAGCGGATACCCAGCCGTTCTATCCATCGCTGGGTCACCTTATCCTGTCGGCTTGGCAAAACCAATCCCAGCGCCCCAAAGCCTTTAAGTTTTGAAAGCGTCACGTTGTCTGCCACGCTTAGATTAAGTGCCAGGCCCTCTTCCTTACGGTCTTCGCTCAAGATGCCGGCCCCTTGCATCCACCGCCTCATTGGTGAAGCTTGGCCGATATAGACACCCAATCGAATTTTGCCTTTTTGCACAGGGTCCAGCCCAAATAAGCAACGCAAAAGCTGCGTTCGGCCAGCTCCTACAAGTCCTGCAATACCCAGCACTTCTCCACGATGCAGTTTGAAGCTCGCCGTTTCGGGTTTTTCAAAACCAGCTAAATCTTCGACCTCTAAGATGACCTCTCCAGGCTGGTGCAATGAATGAGGATAAAGCTCTTCAACCTTCCGCCCCACCATAAGCGATATTATCTCATCAGTGGTGATTCGAGATACGACACTACTGCCTGCAACCTTTCCATCTCGCAGAATTGTCACTCTGTCCGCAACGCGCTGAACCTCCTCGATAAAGTGCGAAATGTAAATAATGGCTTTACCCTGCCGCTTTAGTCTCGCAATAATCTCGAATAGTCGCTCCACATCCTGCTGCGTCAGACTGCTGGTAGGCTCATCGAGAACCAGCACACGGCAACCGACAGCCAAAGCACGCGCAATCTCCACCAATTGCTGTGAGCCGACCGATAGCTTACTAACACGAGCGTCCGGCTTTAGTTCCGGATGCTCAAATTCCTTAATCGCCTCGATTGCCCGCCGACGAGCTTCTTTCAATCGCATCATTCCCAGTATCGCCGGCTCCATACCCAGCACGATATTCTCTTCTACGCTCAAATGCGGTGCCAGAGAAAGCTCCTGGTAAATCATCGCGACCCCAGCCAACCGAGCCTCCAGCGGATTGCTTGGCCGATAGGGTACACCATCAAGCCACATCTGGCCGACGTCCGCTTTGACCGCACCCGAAAGCACCTTCATCAGGGTGCTCTTGCCGGCGCCGTTTTCTCCCACCAACGCCAGCACCTCACCGGCAGCTACTTTGAC
Organism: uncultured Pirellulales bacterium; assembly: GCA_964538525.1. Lineage (GTDB taxonomy): Bacteria > Planctomycetota > Phycisphaerae > Sedimentisphaerales > Anaerobacaceae > CAZIED01. The sequence goes on from CAZIED010000105.1 coordinate 6,081, forward strand.
ATCCACATCATCCAGTGCCACAGTTGCCCCGAAGCGCTTACAAATCCCCCGCATCTCCAGGCGCACAGCAGATTTGTTTGCGGCTCGACTGAGCTCGCCGAAGTCATCTATTCTTTCAACCATTTTTTATAGTCCGGCTTCAAAAGCTCTTTGACCTTGGGGTCGTTCATATTTTCCGCAGTCGCCACCACTGAGCCGGTGTCGATTTGCTTAGGCACCTTCTTGCCTGTCAGATGCTCCACTACCGTCTTGACTCCTAAGTACCCCATATTGATAGGGTCTTGGAGCACTAATCCGTGAATCTCGCCTTTCTCTAATCCCTGCACAAGGCGATCGGAGCTATCAAAACCCACATACTTGACCTTACCAGCCAGACCGCTATCCTGCAGCGCACGCAACATAGCAAATGCCGTCGATTCGTTCGGACAGAAGATGCCATCAATTTTCAGCCCACCATCGGCGGTTCGTAGCGGGGCCAGCAGGTTCTCACTGGCGGTGAAAGCGCTTTCTGTCGTCGCCCCGCCATACTGGTTTGCGCTGACTACTTCTATTCCTGGATACTTTTCTTTTAATACGTCCAGGAATCCTTGCTCCCGGTTCATAGTGCTGTCTGAGCCTTCCTGGTAGCGCAGCATAATCACCTTTCCTTTGCCGCCCAAAAGCTCGGCCAGACGTTCGCCGCCCTTTCTGCCACCAATATAATTATCTGTCGCCACAAAACTTACATAATCTTCGCTCTTAAGACCGCTGTCGATTATCACCACCGGAATACTCTTGTTGACTGCATCTCGTACCGGTGCACGAAGCGCGGTATCGTCCAAAGGTGCCAGCACTATGCCCGATACGCCGCGTGTAAGAAAATCCTCCATCACCCTGATTTGCGACTCCCGGTCATCTTCTTTGAGCGGGCCTTTCCATATAATTTCTACATCCACGCCTGAGCTTTTCAGCTCCTGCTCAGCCTTAACCGCGCCGGCATGTATCGACTTCCAAAAAACATGAGTTGTACCCTTTGGAATGACCGCTATACGATATTTCTTCTGCCCCTCTATCTCTTTTTTCCGTGCGCATCCGGTCAAGGCGCAAATTACAGCAAAAATTACAACTGCGAGGGTAATGGTCAATAGGGCCTTTTTCATAACTATAGCTCCCTTCAACATAACCATTTTTCACTTCAAGTTTTACGTTTTCTTGGCAGTAAAAATGGCTAATTTCTGTCCGTTCTACCTAATCTTATTACCTCAAACGCATCATAATAACTCCCGAAAAATCAAAATTCAAAAATAAAAATACAAAATGAAAAATTAAGCCCGTCCTGAGCCGGGTTGAAGGAGTATTCATCAAGCACTTGAAGCTTTCAATCGCTGGATTCCAAAATTTTGATTTTTTATATTTGAATTTTGATTTTGTTTGGCTTAATATACTTTGGCAGTGATTCTTGATAAATCTTACTGCCGGGAAGGGTAAGTGTGAGAATTTTAGCGTGTATCCCTGCTCGTTACAGTTCAACAAGGTTTGCCGGTAAAGTTCTCGCTAAAGATACCGGCAAATTTCTTATCCAGCACACTTATGAGCAAGCCTGCCTTGCCAGACTCCCAGAGAAGGTAATAATAGCAGCCGATGACCAAAGGATTGTCGATGCTGCCAAGACCTTCGGTGCCGAATGTGTTTTGACTTCGCCGCAGCATACAAGCGGCACCGACCGCATCGCAGAAGCAGTCGCTGATATTGATGTCGAGATTGTAATCAATCTCCAGGCTGATGAGCCAGAGATCGATCCAGCAAATATCGATTATGTCGCCCAGCTTCTAATAGAAACTAAAAACTCAAACCTGTCCCGAGCGAAGCCGAGGGAACTAAAAACTCAAAACTATGAAATGGCCACGTTGGCCGCTGGCTTCCAAAATGCTGAGCAGATTGCTGACCCAAATATTGTTAAAGTCGTAGTAGCGTGGAGCGTACAGCGTGGAGCGGATAGCAGGAAACTCAAAACTA
>CAZIED010000106.1:0-8013 GCA_964538525.1 uncultured Pirellulales bacterium
TACATGAAAGGCAATTTTTATGCCAGTTCTACCTACAAACGACAGGTGCACCCAGAGCGTGATTGAAATAGAGAGAATTGTGGATTAAAGATATAGTGCAGCTTTGGTGTTTAACGGCAGAAAGACAGTAAAAGTGCTGCCCTTGCCGAGCTCGCTCTCGACATCAATTCTGCCGCCGTGCATATTCACAATATCCTTAACAATGGCCAGGCCCAATCCCGTTCCGGGGATTCCCTGGCCCGACTGGTGAACTCGGAAGAAACGCTCAAATATCTTCGGAAGTGCCTCTTTGGGTATCCCTATACCGTTGTCACTGACACGAATGACCAGCTCCTGCCCCTCGCGACGGGCTGAAACGGATACCCTGCCATTTTCAGGGGTGAACTTAATCGCATTATTGACAAGATTCATAACCATAGATTGAATCTTGCCCTCATCGCCCTGAAGCTGGCCAAGCTCATTGCTAATATCCGTCTTAAGCTGGATATTCTTTTTGTCGGCAAAATGCTGCAATCCTGCCAAGACCTGGCCGATGACGGCGGTGATGTCCACAGGCTCTCTCGCAAATTTGACGCTGCCGGATTCGATTCGTGATATCTCCAGAAGGCCCTCGATCAGATTTTTCAATAAATCCGATTCTTCATCAATAATGGTTAAAAACTCGTGCCTGGTTGTTTCAGGCATATTCGGGTCTCGCAGAATTGTAGCAGCATAAGCTTTTATGGATGTCAACGGCGTACGCAGCTCGTGGGAGACAGATGAAACAAATTCTGTTTTCATCCGGTCTAACTCGCGCTGGCGTGACACATCACGCAGCACCATAACGATGCCGATGATAGACCCGTCATTTTTGCGAATAGGCGCAGCAGTAGCAGAAATAGGATGCCGGCTTCCATCTCTTGCGATAAGAACGTCACGGTCTGTTCCGCTTTCGGTATTGCCGGAGCAAAAAGCTTTATCAATTGGGCTTTCAACAGCCTTTTTGGTCTTCTCGTCGATTATCTGAAGTGTTTCATCAACAGTTCGTGTCTGGACTTCCTCAAACTTCCATCCGGTCAGATTTTCGGCGACTTTATTAAAAAGAATAATATGTTTCTCACCATCTACCGCAATAACGCCATCCGACATACTCGAAAGAGTGACCGCGAGAAGCTCTTTTTCTTCTTCAAGCTGTTCTGTTCGCTGCCGTACCAGTGCTTCGAGATTATCGTGGTACTGCTTCAGTGAATCCTTTGTCTTTTTGTGTGAGATAGCCTTTTCGACAATCTGCGGCAGAACCTTCAGATAGTTCCGGTCAATATCTTTTACCACATAATCATAGGCGCCAGCCTTCATCGCCTTGACGGCGATCTCTTCGTCTCCACCACCGGTAGCAAAAATTACAGGAGTATCCCCGATTATATCCAAAACATCAAAACCGGTACCATCGCCCAGATTGAAGTCAACTATCGCAATGTCAAATCTGCCGGAACTTAGGATTTCCTTGGCCTGGTTGAAAGAGCCGGCTATGCTGAAATCGTACGGAAGCTCCTCCTGTTTAACCAGCCGTTCAAAAGCCATCTGATCGAGCTTGTCATCTTCTATCAGCAAAATTTTGTATCTGGTGCTTTCTATAACTTCATCAGGCATCCGGCAGCTCGCATAAACTCCAGTACGTGTGGATTGTTCCAAAGACCTTGACAAAATGGTCGAAGTCAATAGGTTTGACAATATAGCCGGCCACACTCATATTAAAGCTTTCCTCAATATCCTCAAATACGTCGGACGTGGTTAGCACTACGACAGGAATTTCTTTTAGCACATCGTCAGCCTTGATAATCTTCAGCAGCTCAAGACCGTTCATTCTCGGCATATTCAAATCCAGAATGATCATCAACGGCTTCGAATTGGTTTGTGCATTTAAATACTCCAATGCTTTTATGCCATTCTTCAAATGAACTAATCTATTGGGGATATTCAGGTGCTGAAATGCCCTCTTGACGGTCATGGTATCCACTTCATCATCTTCAACCAATAGTATCGATTTGGAGTCTTTCACCTTGAACCTCCGCTCATGTTAAGCGTTTAGCGTTCAGCGATCAGAAAAACTATACGCTGCACGCTGCACGCTGCACGCTGGTTCTGCGATTTTACCCTTTTTCGGCTTTCACACATCTTTCCAGTTTTTTCTTGATAATCTTGCCCAAGTGCATCGGATCGAACGGCTTGGTTATGTAGTCGTCGGCACCTTCGCATAAAGCTCGCCCTACATCAGCCATCATCCCTTTGGCCGTCAACATAAAAATCGGAGTGTTCTCCGTAGCTTTATCACGCCTTAGCTCCGACAGAACTCCCAATCCATCCATGCCCGGCATCATCCAATCCAGCAAAATAACATCAGGATGCATTTTCCGGGCCAGCTCAATACCCTTCAAGCCGTTTTCTGCTGCTTGCACCTCGAAGCCGTCCAATTTTAAGTTGTATTCCAAAATCCGACGGATGTGCTCTTCATCCTCAATCACCAAAACTGAAATTTGCTTATCCATTATCTGGTCTCCATCTAAATCCTGATGAGTTTCACCAGGAAATCCTTATCCTGGGCAATGCTGTATTTATCCTTCAAAATGGATAGTGAATAGTGGTTAGTGAATCGTACATCGAATCACGAACCACGAGACACTAATCACGAATCACGATTTAAAATCTATCATCATCCCCCATACTCATACCCCCAAAAACGAACGGTTTACTTCATCTTATCTTATCAATTCAATTATCGGCATATCAGAAGAATAATATCACAAAAAATTTTTTGGGGTGGCCACACAGCGAATAAATTGCCGGCAGACGGCATATTTTAGGACTTTACACAACTCGATTTAGTGAATTAGTGAATTGGTTAATTGGTTAATTAGTTTCCGCAACAGAAACTAATTCGCTAAATACAGTTCCGGTTCCGGACTGAATTCGGTAAGTTCGACCCAGCCAAGCCTTGACAGTCTGCTGCGATTGTCATACTATCTGTATTTGCCTGTAACGGGTCTGTCTTCTGGTAGCAAAAATGACCAAAAATATAGCTATCTTAGGTTCAACAGGGTCTATCGGTAAAAAAGCACTGCGTGTAATCGATGCGCTCGGACCCCATTATAAAATTTTTGCATTAAGCGCCAACTCCAACGTGGAGCTGTTAGCTCAGCAAGCCCGGCAGCATAAACCAAAGTTTATAGCCATCGCAAAGCATGATTATAAAGCTCAGCTTCAGGAAATGCTCGGCAGCTTGGAAACTGAAGTTCTGGGAGGGCCCGATAGCTTAACAAAGATTGCGGAGCTTGAAGATGTCGATACTGTCGTAAGCGCAGTAGTTGGCGCCGCAGGATTGCCATCGGTTCTCGCGGCTGCAAAAAAGGGCAAAAGACTCGCAATTGCCAATAAAGAACCGCTGGTTATTGCAGGCGAGCTTCTGACAAAAGCTGCAAAGGAAAACGGCAGCACCATCCTGCCAATAGACAGCGAGCACTCTGCGATATGCCAGGCCTTGCAGGCCGGCCGACGGGAAGAAGTTGCAAAGATTATTCTTACTACTTCCGGCGGACCTTTTAGAAACCTTACCGCCGAGGACTTGCGTAACGTCACATTAGAGCAGGCACTTTCGCATCCGGTCTGGGATATGGGTCAAAAGATCACCATTGACTCTGCAACAATGATGAACAAGGCGCTGGAAGTTATCGAAGCCCACTGGCTTTTCGATATGCCGGTGGATAAAATCGAGGTGCTGGTGCATCCAGAATCGATCGTTCACTCTATGGTCGAATTTATTGATGGCTCGGTTATAGCGCAAATGAGCCGGCCTGATATGTGCCTTCCGATCCAATATGCCATTACGTACCCGGAACGCATTGCGGGAATCGGCGAGCCTCTTCGGCTGGATGAAATAGGCAAACTATCATTTGAGAAGCCTGATATGGAGACCTTCCGAGCTTTATCATTGGGATTCGAGGTCGCGCGAATCGGCGGCACCGCTGCCGTCGTCTTCAACGCGGCCAACGAGGCGGCAGTGTATGAGTTTCTAACAGGCAAAATCAGATTCACAGATATAGTGGAATTGATTGAATATTGCTTGAACGAACATGATGTTAAGACTAATGTATCTCTCGAAGAGCTGCTCCAGATAGACGCCTGGGCCAGAAAAGAGGTTAGAATTAAAGTGAAGTCAGATTTGGAAGACAGAAAACATAATACAGAATACAGAATAAAAAATACAGAATTCTGACTCCTGTCTTCTTTCTCCTGTCTCCTTCTGTCTTGAAAGGTTTTTTAATGTCTAAAAAAAATATGCAGGGTATTTTTTGGGTCATCGTTTTTGCAGCGGTTATTTATCTGGTGTTCCGAAATATCAGCATTTTTAGCAACATATTAGTGGTGCTGCTTGGATTTGGAGCGGTGGTTCTGGCACACGAATTTGGTCACTTTATCGTCGCAAAGCTGTCGGGTATAAAGGTAGAAGCCTTTTCGATTTTTATGCCGCCGGTTCTGCTGGGCGTGCGTAGAACAGAGAATGGTTTTCAATTTCGCATACTACCCAAGCTTTTTCAGAAAGAAACCGATGAGCCTGGCGAGGCCGATGGCGAAGTGAGCCTTCCAGCCGACAGGAATGGAAACGCCGGTGAAACTGAATACCGCATCGGTCTTATTCCGTTCGGCGGTTTCGTAAAGATGCTCGGACAGGACGATACGGGTCCGGTCAAGACCGGTGACGACCCCCGCTCGTTTTCCAACAAACCTATAAAAACACGGATTGCAGTTATCGTTTCAGGCGTTGTTTTTAATGTTATCAGCGCTGTTATTATTTTTATGACGGTTTTTCTTGTGGGGATAAAGTTACCGCCGGCAGTCGTCGGCGCGGTGGTGCCGAATTCACCTGCGGCAGAGGCAGGATTGCTGACGGGTGACGAAGTAATTGAAATCGCCGGCAAGAGCAAAGACCTCGATTTCAGCAATATTCTGGTGGCAGCGGCCTTGTCACATGTAGATGAGGCCGTCACATTAAAAGTAAAACATCGGAACGGCCATGAAGAGCAATTTGCCCTTATTGCCCGAAAGCTCCCCGGCGAGCAAATGAGGGATTTCGGCATCGAATTGCCTCTGGATTTGACCGTGGCGGATGTAACAGATGCAAATGTTTTGCTTGAGACAACAGGCTTACTTTCTGGCGACCGTTTTACGCGGGTCGCAGGAAAAGAAGTTCAGAACTACTGGGACATGGCCGACATCGTCCGAAATACCCTCGACCCGACAATTGCGGTGGAAGTTCAGCGAAATGGCAGCCTTATTGAGAAGGAGCTTAAGCTGGACTGGACCTCTGCAGAAAATTACGAGGTCAAATCCGAATCAGGTCTTAGCCACATCTGCTACATGATTCCACGCTTGCGAATAACATCGGTCATAAAACTGCCGGAAAAAGGTGAAGTCGAGTCTCTGCCGGACAAAATAAAAAATAAATTTTCGTTCTTGCTCGGTAAAGAAAAAACAAACCAGCATGACGCAAATGAAAATCCTGCTCTTAAAAGCGGTGACATCATTGTGTCGATTGGTGATATTGAGTATCCGAACTACAAACAGATGCGGGACGTTGTCGAGGAGCACGAAGATAAGGAGCTGCAGCTTAAGGTTCTGCGTGCCGATGCAAATGGAGGCGAGGAGCCTGTGACGGTTACTGTAGTTCCCAGGCGCCCGCCTGGTTTGGACAGGGTATTTATCGGCGTCGGCCTTGCACTCGATGCAGAGCATCCCATTGTTGCACAAACGATAAATACCGAAGATGGCCCCGCCAAACTGACAAACCTCAGTGGTGCTACAATAACAGCCGTAAATGGAACCACGGTATCAAGCTTTTACGACGTTGTAAAAATAATCCGCCAGCTTCCAGGCAAACGCGTCACAATTGACTATCTCAAAGGAGAAAAAGCAGACAGTGTCACCATTAACGCCGACAAAGAGCATATCATCGTAAAATCCACTTTCGCGGAGATCATACCATTTAAGCGTTTAGAAAGGACCTACAAGGCAGGCAACCCCATCAATGCAATCGAGATGGGAGCAAGAAGAACCGTTATGTTTGTCGAACAGGCCTACGTGACATTGTCACGGCTGATAGGAGGCGCTGTCAGCCCCAAAAACCTTATGGGGCCTGTGGGCATAATGACACTTAGCTACCGCGTTGTTGCGGAACAGCCGCTAATAAATTATGTTTATTTCCTGGGTCTTATAAGCGCGGTAATAGCCGTATTTAACCTGCTGCCTCTGCCGCCGCTGGACGGAGGTCTCGTTTTACTTATGCTGATCGAAAGGTTCAAAGGGACATCGATAAGCGAACGGACTCAGGGTATCATTGCTTATGCCGGCTGGATTCTTATAGGAACGCTTCTTTTATATGTTACGTTTAACGATATCGTCAGGAGCTTTTTCAGCTAATCGCTGGTGATTATAAATATAGATAACGGATTATTTAACCCTAAAAAGGATTTGTGAGGTTACAAATGCTGCTGGATAAGCACAGTGGAGAAAGAATAAGGAAAAAAGACCAACGGATTTATGAGTTAGTTGAAAGAGAGCACAAAAGGCTGCACAGCGGCGCGGATTACCACAAAGGAGTATTCAGCATACTTGAGGAATCAAATCCCGAAGTTTATCAATTAATCTTGAAAGAGTACGAAAGGCGACAAAACACACTGCAGCTGTTAGCAGCGGAAAACCAATGCTCCTCAGCCGTTCTGGCAGCCCTCGGCTCAATTCTCCAGAATAAAACCGTCGAAGGTTTCCCGGGAGACAGACGCCATGGAGGCTGCTGCGTTATTGACGAGATAGAGCTTTTAGCTATAGCCAAAGCCAAAGAGGCCTTTAACGCCGAGTACGCAAACGTACAGCCTCATTCCGGTTCCGCAGCGAACCAGATTGTCCTTACCGCTTTGCTGGAAAGCGGAGAAAAAATTCTCAGTCTGTCACTCGACCAGGGGGGACACTTTTCACACGGAGCGAAGGTTTCCGTTACCGGAAAATTTTTCAAAGCAGAGAATTACTATGTTGACAGATGTACCTTTCTTCTGGATTACGAATCAATCAGAAAACAGGCAATATCATTCAGGCCGAAGCTGATAATATGCGGCGCCAGTATTTATTCCAGAACGATAGACTTTAAAAAATTCCGTGATATTGCCGACGAGGTAAATGCTTATCTGCTGGCGGATATCTCACACATATCGGGACTTATAATAGCAGGTGCTCATCCTTCGCCGATAAACCATGCGCATTTTACAACGACAAGCACATATAAGCCGGGCGGCCCACGCGGCGGCTTGATAATGATGGGAAAAGATTACGAGGGACGAGGGATGAGAGACGAGAGACGAGAGACGAAATTGTGGGAGCTAATTCAAAGTGCAACATTCCCGGGTGTGCAGGGAACATCTTACCCAAACAATATCGCGGCTAAAGCGGTTTTCTTTAAAGAAACACTTTCCGACGAATACAGAGCCAGGCAATTCAAAATCATAGAAAATGCAAAAAGACTCGCAGGCAGCCTCTTAAATCTGGGACATGATGTAGTAACGGGCGGTACAGACAACCACATGATTCTGCTGAACGTCGCAAGCTTCAGAGAGAATTTGACCGGTATTATAGCGCAAAGGTGCCTCGAGCAGTGCGGCATAGTCGCCGATAAGGTCAGCCTGCCCTACGACAAGAATGGGCCTTCTGTGGCAAGCGGCTTAAGATTAGGTACCCCGATTGTTACCAAAAACGGAATGGGTTCATCAGAAATGGAGTTTATATCGACGTTAATAGACGCTGTATTAAAGAATGTCAAGATACTTAATAACAGCGAATACAAAATAGATGAATCCTTCCGTAAAGAAATCAGCGAAAAAGTAAAACAATTGTGCAACAGATTCCCATTGCGTTAATACTACAGCGCAAATAATTTTACTAAGAGCCTATCCGAATAACCGGGTCATTATGAGGCCGAGCGAAAAGTTCGAG
>CAZIED010000107.1:0-4841 GCA_964538525.1 uncultured Pirellulales bacterium
CTAGGTGCAAACACTGTTGGCTTGCTAATACTATTGGAACTCCTGCCAAAAGAAAAAGGGCAGAAACTTAAGAAAGTAACAATGAGCAGAGAAACATGTCAGAGTAGTCCTGATAAATGGCCTAAAAGGCGGTCAGCTTTTCCGTATCCGATAACACCGGCTGTCCTGCCCGATGGCAACGGAGGTTTTACACCCTGTCCGGAATTGATAGTGAGGGATTAAATAAGCAGAAAGCTTGAAGAAGTTTTACGAAACAAAAATGGAAAATGTAGGACTAAAATCCAACTTGGAAAAAGCACCGATATACTGGATGCACGAAGCTATTGCCTATCTTGGTCTTGACAGACTTGGTCTCGCACATCCGGAACAAGCTATCTACAGAATGGTCAGGAAGGGAATACTCAAGCCAAGAAAGATTGGCAGGTTCCTCGCATTCAGCAAATCTGACTTGGAGTATGTGATAACAAACGGAGAAAAAAGGCGAACTCCGGGAAGACCAAGAAAAATCGAAAAAATAATGAGTTATGAAAATACTGTCTAAATTCTGTCTAAAAATAATTCGAATTAATTGGCTTAAATGCATATCAATAAAATCAAAGTCTTGCAAGTTATTTGTTTGTAAAGGATTATGAAAATGGGCGATACTGGATTCGAACCAGTGGCCTCACGGGTGTGATCCGTGCGCTCTAACCAACTGAGCTAATCGCCCATAATGAGTTATAAACAACGCCATTGTATTTTGTTCATAGTTCAGAGTCGAACAACGAACAACGAACAACGAACAATGAACAATGAACAATGAACAATGAACAATATGATATCATGGCAGCTCAGTAGCAATAAGATTTATCTTTCCAATCTTGACTCCTTTTAGGCTTAATATATTTTCGCCTGTCTTATTAATTTCCCCTACAGGCCCCTTAAGTACAATCACTTCCATACAGTCATGAGCATCCAGATGAACATGAGTAGAGCAAATCGTCTGTAATAAATGCGAATGTTGCATTCCAACGAGGTCTTGCATCAATCTCGTTGAATGATGGTCGTATATCATAAATACCACAGCAACTGCCTGGGCTTTTTGATTGCTCAGACGTTCGCTGCTCAGCCGCTCCCGTATCAAATCACGTATGGCCTCGGACCGGCTCGGATAACCCTGCCTGGCAATAAGCTCGTCAAAAGTTGAAAGCAGCTTTTTTTCTAATGATACTCCTATACGTTCAACCTGCTCCATTTTTTAATTCCTTAAGAAAATAACCCCGCAATAAACACCAAAGAACCCCACGTAAAACGTGGGGCTAAATAATTCTGTCCTCTGTCTTCTGTCATCTGCCATCTGTCCTCTGTTATCTGCCTTCTGTCCTCCGTCCTCTGTTATCTGTCCTCTGTTTGCTGGTCACATATATTACCTGCTCAGCAAACAAATTGGGTGCGAATCTTACAGGGCTAAGGGACATCTTAACCAACGGTATCCTTTTTTCGACCTTAACGCACAGTTTTTTACACAATCCGTCGAAATCTTTCAGTGACAGAAAATGTATATTCGGCGAATTATGCCACTCGAAAGATAGTTGCCCGGCCACAGGCGCTTTGCCTCGGAAAAATAATTGTGCCCTGCTCCTCCAGTAAGCAAAGTTTGGAAAGCTCACTATCACTTTTTTGCCCACCCGCAGAAGCTCCTTAAAAACCTTCTCGGGATTTTTTATCGTCTGAACCGTTTGCGACAGAATAACATAATCAAAGCTCTTGTCTCCGTAATACACAAACCCCTGCTCTATATCCTGCTGGATAACCGGCAGCCGTCTGCAGATGCAATCCAGCACAAGCTCCTGGTTAAGCTCAATGCCTTCGCCTTTTATACCCTTGTCGCGTACAAGGTTGGCCAGCAGCTCTCCGTCGCCGCATCCAACATCAAGCACCATGCTGTTCGGCTCAATTAAGGATCCTATAAGCTCGTAATCTACGCGTGCCCTGTACGCCTGGTCAAACTTGCTTAGCTGCCTCATGCTCCGTGCGTAACACGAACACGGCTGCTGCTGGCCTTTCGGCCTGTAAGTTGCCTGCAAAAAACAGCAAATAAATCTACCCAATACCTCCGGCTCCAACAAAAACGCATCATGGCCGTAAGGTGATGCAATATTACAGTAGCTCACATCCTTTCTATTAGCAGCAAGAGCTTCGACCATTACCTTGGAATGTGCCGGCGTAAAAAGCCAGTCGCTGGAGAAACTGATTACAAGGAATCGCGACTTGATATTCGCAAAAGCATCGGTTAATGACCCATAGTCCTTTTGCAGGTCAAAATAATCCGCAGCTTTGGTTATATAAAGATAACTGTTGGCGTCAAATCTCTCTACAAAGGTTTGTCCTTGATAGTCTAAATACGTCTCAACAGCAAACTCAGAGTTGAAATCGTAACTATATTGGTCGGCACTACGCAATTTGCGACCGAATTTCTCCCGCATACCTTGCTCTGAAAGGTACGTTATGTGCCCAATCATGCGTGCAATTGCCAGCCCTTGATCCGGACCTTTCTTTCCGTGGTATTGGCCATCGGAGAAATTTGCATCCGCCAATATGGCATTTCTGCCAACCGCATCGAACGCAATTGATTGAGCCCCAAGGTGTGAGCTTGTTGCAATGGCAATCGCCGCCTTGACAAAATCAGGATAGAAAATTGCCCACTGCAAAACCTGCATCCCGCCGATAGACCCCCCTATTACCGCTAAAAGGCTTTTTATTCCGAGTTTATCGAGCAAAAGTTTTTGAACCTTGACCATATCGGCTATTGTTATAATCGGAAAGTCCAGTCCGTAAGGTCTGCCTGTCTGTGGATTTATCGAAGATGGCCCGGTCGTCCCGCTGCAGCCGCCGAGAAAATTCGAGCAAATAACAAAATATTTGTTTGTGTCGATACCTTTGTCGGGGCCGACCATATTATCCCACCAGCCCGGCTTTCTGTCGGCGGGGCAATTATAGCCTGCAACATGCGCATTGCCGCTGAGGGCATGGCAAATCAGAATCGCATTGTCTCCAGCTTCGCTAATCTGGCCGTATGTTTCGTAGGCCACATCAATCGGAGCCAATCTCTTGCCGCACTCCAATTCCAAAGGCTCCTGTTCCTCCACCAGCCTTATCGTTCGTGTCTGCACAATACCAACCGAGCTGTTTCCAATTTCTGCCATGGTTTCGTTAAGTATAATGGAAAATCGGTCAATCTGGAAATTAGTGTGAACGTAAAAAACAACTCAAGCTATTTTCCTCCCAGTTGCCGTATGACATCAATCAAGGCTTGGGTTCCATCTCTGCCACGGCCATTGGCCTGGAGAACCGTCAACAATTGTCTAACCAAAGCCACGCCGGGCAAAGGTTGCTTTAGCTGCTCGGCATATTCCAAAACAAGCCTCAAATCTTTCTGCTGAAGATCGACCATAAAGGCAGGTTTGAAATCGCCTGCGATTACTTTTGGGCCGAGCGCCTTTAGTGAGTGACTCGATGCGGCGCCGGCAGAAGTTACATCTAAAGTAGTCTGTAAATCCAAACCAGCTTTCTCGGCAAAAGCAAAACCTTCAGCCATGCTCATTATTGTGTGAATAACCATAATCTGGTTGACTAATTTGGTCATCTGGCCAGAGCCGAGCGAGCCACAATAGGTTATCGTTCTGCCTAATACCTGCATAATCGGACGGACCATCTCAACTGATTCTTTCGGTCCACCCATCATTATGGAAAGTTTCCCCTCAATTGCTCCTATTTCACCACCGCTAACCGGCGCATCTATTAAAATTACACCTTTACCTTGAAGAATCTGGCCCATTTCTTTCGTCGCTGCCGGTGATATAGTGCTCATATCGATGCAGATAAGGCCCGGTCTTGCAGCTTTAATCACGCCGTTTTCGCCGAGTAGAACCTGCCTAACATCGGGCGTATCGGGGACACAAGTTATTACAATATCGCTTCTGCGAGTTACATCAGCAGCGGTTGCAGCCCAGTTAGCGCCGGCGGCAATCAACGATTCAGCTTTAGTTTTTGTGCGATTATGAACGGTTAACGGATACCCTGCCTTTAGCAGATTTCGGGCCATCGGCGCACCCATAATGCCGGTGCCTACAAAGCCCAATCTTTTCTTTTCCATCTCCTATAATATCTCCAGCCGTCGAAGGACATTCCTTGTCCAGCGGAAACTTCGAATTTGAGAGAAAACAAGCAACAACATAACCAATAGCCAATAGCCGCTGAATCGCAAATAGTGAACAACCGTACCGAATATATCACGGTTTTTGACAGCACTACTTTTTATCAACTCATCAGTTGTATATATCGCTCCAACAACAACATTACCAAAAAAGTTTTGCCACGGCAGCAGCAGAATAACCACAACAATCGAGATGAAAAACGCTCGGCAGATATGATTTATGCCGCCAAGCCTGCCGATGAGAGAGACCTTGAAACAAAATAGCATTGTAAGACAATAGAGCATCGCTGCCAAGATAAGAATAAAGTTACATAAACGTATGGCAAGGTTTAAATGGCGGATTTTTATAATAAAGAAAAAACGTCTTTGTTGTGACTGTGGTGCCTCTTCATTACCGCCGGCCAGATCTTCGGCAACTACCCTTTCTGCCGCTACTTTAATTGCATCTGACTGTCCCGTCCCGCCATACTCCATAGATACGGAAGGTTCTTCTGCAGAAGATGATGCAACAGACCGCCCGCGAGAAACAGATACAGCGTCAGCAAAAGCAGACCCAACTGATTTGGTTTTTATATATCCAGTATCTACAAGCCAGAAGGAAATCTGCAGCAAAATAAGGCAGAGCACCATAATTACAAACAAAAAG
>CAZIED010000107.1:4941-6706 GCA_964538525.1 uncultured Pirellulales bacterium
CCAGAAGGAAATCTGCAGCAAAATAAGGCAGAGCACCATAATTACAAACAAAAAGGTTTTCCAGCCTCTGCACACTCCAACCGCTTCGAGACAATCGGTAGTATCAACCAAATTACTTTGTGTCTCTCGACTCCCATTCATTTTTTTAGCCTTTCAACTTCAGGTCTTAAGCAATATTAAAGAATTCAGAAGGCAGAATTAAGCATTCTAACTCCTGTCTGCTAACTCGTTGGTTATTATGTTTTGCAATCGAACTATGTGCAAGGAATTTATTTCTTGAACAAAATCTGTATCATGCTTTCATGCGCTCTGCTCAAGAGCACGATTGATACGCAGAATAGCTTCATCGATTTCCGCGGTGCTCTTGAAACCTATTACTACGGCGTCAACCAAGCCAGACTGCATGACGAATTGTATGGACTTCTCGCGGTCATCGGGATTTGTGAATTTGCCATCACCTATGAGCTTCATGCCGATAACGCCGTGGCGGCTCTTGCGCATGACCTTGATTTGCTCAAGCACCGACGGCACATTAGACGCATCACTCTTGGCATTCCAGCTTTCAACCGTGGTGTCAACGTATGCACCCTGCGGATTGATTCGTACTAAATTGACGTCAACCCAGTCCAGCTCCGCTGCCTTCTTCAAAGCACTCAGCGAATGGCACGATACACCATGAGATAGTATAATCTTCTTGGCCCTGGCTTCTTCAAAGGCATCCATTAGTTTTTTGTGCGTCTGATCCCAGTTAGGCTCGACCATGCAGTGCATAAGCAGGCAGTCGATGTAATCAACACCTAACTCTTGACGATAACTATCGATAACTTCCAGAGGTTTCTCAGGCAGACGGGACATTTTCGTCAGAATAAAAAATCTCTCTCGAGGAAGTCCCTTGATTGCATCCCGAATCATTGTATGGGTTCCGTAGTTTTTAGCAGTGTCGATATATGTAATCCCCATCTCGTACGCATAACGTATCAGCCCGTTAAATTTCTCAGTCCCCAGCTCTTGCAGGGTTCTGCCGCTATTGTGGCCGGTCCCAAAGCCGAGCCGGCTCAGTTTAAGTCCAGTCTTGCCGAGTGTGACCTGATCAACAGCCGTTGGTGTGCATTTTTTGCCCAAAGGTACAATAGCACAGGATGATAATAAAGCAGTGCCGGCCAAAGCAGCCGTGCCCTTTATGAATTGTCGCCGAGTAATTGCTTTTCTAATCATAACCGAATCCCTTCATATAACTTTAAGCAGTCGTCACTAGACCATAATTTGATACAAATGTAGTTCAGCATAAGGCACTATATTATTCACGTTAACTAACAAGGGCAAGCTCAATTTTACCGCTTAGGCTATCTATGATGCCCACTTCAAAGTTAGCTTTTTACATGAATGGGCGCATTCTCTCAAATACAGATTGATCAAGTTTTGATAAGGAATTCCTGTATCAGATGCCAGGCTCTTGAAGTATTCAATAACATCTACCCCAAGCCGAAGCGTGACCTGCTTTTTCAATTTCTTCGCATAAGGATTCTTTCGCCCTTCAATTTTTGAAAAATCATATTCTTTCTTCATAGTATCTCATAAAGAGGTTGACGTCGAGCGTCATAGTGAGTCCACTCAATCTATAGTTTGGTAGAGATCAACTCTTTCACACTTTCAAACCATTCAATTTTATGTGAAGCAGCCTTAGATGCTACCTGAAATTTAATAAAGAGACCATACTTGTATTTTAGATCTTTGATAAAGGCCTTAATCTTTTTCCTATCAAATT
>CAZIED010000107.1:6806-7885 GCA_964538525.1 uncultured Pirellulales bacterium
TGGGAAATTGATCGCTCGTTCACGTTTTTTTGTAGAAGAAAAATATCGTGTTTCTTAAGAAGACAAATCGCTGTCTCAACCTTCTCATGGATTGATTTGTCTGAAATAGAGTCCTTTTCATTTAGCATGGGTTTATGCCCACGATAAGAAGCTCCCTATAGAAGGGATTTTTCCTCATAATTACTTTCTCTATTTCAATATTTCATAAGTCTTTTCAAGGCCATAGACTTTGAGGCTTCCAACCATCGCAGATACGTTTTGATACTATCATTTTAATAGTATCCTATTTATCATTTCCTTCATTAAGGGCAGGTCGTTTTTGCATGTATCCCAAACGATATGCGTTCTGACGCCAAA
Source organism: uncultured Pirellulales bacterium (assembly GCA_964538525.1). Classification (GTDB taxonomy): domain Bacteria; phylum Planctomycetota; class Phycisphaerae; order Sedimentisphaerales; family Anaerobacaceae; genus CAZIED01. Next base: position 7,164 of record CAZIED010000107.1, read on the forward strand.
GTACTCGTGAATGAGAAAATTACGCATATCTATTGCGTCACGCCAGGGGATTTCAGGATGGCTTTCTCTAATGTGTTCACTTAGATTGTTTGTTGCCTCGCCGATGATCTCAAGCTCTCTCAACACGGCGTCAATCATCATATCGTTTTTGCAAAAAGATTCGTAGATCTGGTCTTTGAGGTATGTTTCAATCTTTCCGATAGCGTCAAGTATGTGCCTTAAATAGACGTAGTCATCTTTCATATATGATTTCTGCCTCTTGAAGGACTTTGTCTCTAAAGTACTTACTGAGAGCATCAGGAGTGAGTAAATCAACTTTTTGGCCAATGAAAGCAGCTATGCTTCGCTGTATCTGGGCGAGCTTAAAGAAACCTACAGTTGCTTCCGGCACAAAGTCAACAAGAATATCGACGTCACTATCATTATGAGTCGTGCCGTGAATGTACGAGCCAAAGAGCGAAACGGATCTTATGTCACTATAATGTGGATTGCTCTTTACCGCCTGTAGCAACTTTTCTTTGAGCTGTTCTTTTTCCATAGGCATAATTTAAAGATTATTTCACAGGTCTGTCAAACATAAACTCGGCGCAAAGAATAAGATATAGCAGGATTTCAACTATAATCCATTATGCTACTCGCACTGAAATACACGATAAGAATGTGGCTTAATTGCTAATTGAGAATCCGCTGTAACTGTTATCGCGGAGGCCAGATGCGGAACT
>CAZIED010000108.1:0-7847 GCA_964538525.1 uncultured Pirellulales bacterium
CATTTCAGGGACAAAATTGTTTTTTCTTGACATTCTTGTTGGCTGTTTGTATTTGTCCAATTCTAAATTCTGTGGTGAAAACTGCCGATGAGTGAATTGTGATGTTTGATACCCGATGCTCGTCGAGTATCGAGTATCCAGTATCAAGATTCTTTTTCTGCGGTAAAAAAATGGTAAAAGAAGCGAAATCTCTGGTCATTGTCGAATCGCCTGCAAAGGCCAAGACGATAAATAAATATCTCGGCCCGGATTTTGAAGTAAAATCCTCCATGGGGCACATTCGGGACCTACCCTCAAAAAATTTTGGCGTGGATGTCAAAAATGACTTCCAGCCTACTTACGAAATCGCTATCAGCCGGCAACGAACAGTCAAAACTCTTCAAGCCGCCGCCCAAAAATGCAGGGACCTTTATCTGGCTACAGACCTTGACCGCGAAGGCGAAGCAATTGCGTGGCACCTCGCACAAATCCTCAATGTGCCGGAGGAAAAAACCTACCGCGTTATATTCAATTCTATAACCAAGTCAGCTATAAAACAGGCCTTTGCTGAGCCGGGCAAAATCAATATGGATAAGGTCATGGCTCAGCAGGCTCGACGAATCCTGGACCGCATAGTCGGCTATGAAATAAGTCCGTTGTTGTGGAAAAAGGTTGCCCGCGGCCTTTCTGCCGGGCGGGTTCAATCGGTTGCCGTTAAAATAATCGCTGAAAGAGAAAGAGAAATCCGTGATTTTAAACCCAAAGAATACTGGCTTATACCGACAGTATTTACTACTGATTTGCAAAGTGATTATAGTCAGCAGTGGCAAGATTTTATCAGTGCAAAAAAAAATAATGACAAAGGTCCAAGCACTACCGAAAAAAGCAAATGGCTTCTTGAGCATAACGCCTTTGAGGCAGAACTATACAAAATAGGCGATGAGAAATTTCAGGCGTCTAACAAAGAACAAGCCGAGCGGGTATTCGCGGCCCTAAAGCAGGCAGAGTTTAAGCTGGCCGATCTGCAGACCAAGCAATCCGTCTCTTCCCCTTCCGCGCCTTTTATAACTTCCACCTTGCAACAGGCCGCCGCAAATCGCCTGGGTTTCGCTACGAAAAAGACTATGTACATAGCTCAGCAATTGTACGAGGGAATCGATTTAGGCTCGATGGGCTCACTTGGACTTATCACCTATATGAGAACAGACAGCACTCACTTATCAAGTGAGGCTATCGCAGAGGCACGCAATTTTATTAAGACCAACATTGGTCAGGATTATTTACCTTCAGAAGCTAACATTTTTGCTGCAAAAAAGACCGCCCAGCAGGCACATGAGGCCATCCGGCCGACCGATGCTGACCTCACGCCCAACGATATAAAGCAGTTCCTTACCGATGAGCAGTACAAACTCTATGACCTCATCTGGCGGCGGTTCGTGGCCTGCCAGATGTCACCGGCTAAATGGGATGTGACGAGTGTAAATATCGTCGCTGACACCTCCATTGGCCGCTGCTTGTATAGAACCACCGGACGGGTGATGGTCTTTGACGGCTACACAAAGGTTTGGCCGATTACATCATTAGAACAACAATTACCCCAGATGCAGGTCGGTCAGAAATTAGATGTCATTGACATCAACGCGGAACAGCATTTTACAAAGCCGCCGGCCCGATATACTGAAGCGTCACTTGTTAAGGCCTTAGAAAGTGATGGTATCGGCAGACCGAGCACTTATGCTACCATTATCAGCACTATACAGGATAGAGGTTATGTCGAGCAGAAAGACAAAAAATTCTTCGCGACAGACCTGGGCGAGATCGTCACCGACAAGCTCGAAGAATATTTTCCGAAGATTATGGACGTCAGCTTCACCCGTTATATGGAAGAGCAATTAGACAAAATCGAGGAGCAGCATCTTAACTGGGTGGGCGTTTTAAAGGACTTCTATGGTCCATTCAAACAAACCCTCGATACTGCACTAAAGCTTATGAAACACGCCAAGGCTGAGGTTGTCCCCAGCGAATATAACTGCCCACAATGTGGCCGGCAGCTTCTTTACAGATTCGGCAAGAATGGCAGGTTTTTGAGCTGCTCAGCCTATCCTGACTGCAAATTCGCCTGTCCTTGCGATAAAGAGGGTAAGATTATAGAAGAAAAACGAAGCGAACAGAAATGCCCGGTCTGTGGCAAGCCGATGGTCTATAAAAACGGCCGTTTCGGCCAATTCTTAGGATGTACCGATTATCCTGCCTGTAAAACAACTCTTAAGCTTGATAAGCAAGGCAATATCATGCCAGCCAAGACACCACCAGAACCGACAGGCGTTATCTGTCACAAATGCAAAAACGGTAAACTGGTTATCAGGCAAAGCAAAAAAGGTCCATTCTTAGGTTGCGGCAGATTCCCAAAATGTAGAACTATCGTTAATATCAAGTATCTTGAGCAATTGAAACAATTGCAGTCAGCAGGTCAATGGCCCCCTGAAACACTCGAAGAAGTAGAACAAATTATCGGGCCACAAAAGGCTAAAAAAGTAGCAAGCAAGAAATAACAAAGTGGATAACAAAAGAAACACCTGGTTTGCAAGAACAAAAAGAACTTTTACTTCGATTCTGCCTGTCTCAAAAAGACGCAATGGCCGATGTACAAGTTGTGGCTCATGTTGCAAGCTGCCTAATATATGTCCCTTTCTTAGATATCAGCCGAATGGAAAATCTTATTGTGCGATATACGCCTTCCGTCCCCTAAATTGTAGAAAATATCCGAGGAGCGAATCCGAATTCATTACTGCGGATACCTGCGGTTTTTGGTTCGAGTAAGTTCTGCTTTTCAACGAGTGTATCTGCTGACTCTACGTCTGATAAAAGTAAAAAAGCCACCTAAACCTAATAGTATTGCCGTTGCCGGTTCAGGTACTACCGGCTCATCCGGTTCGTGTGGCAGCTTTTCAACATCTATCACCTGATATACTATCGAGTTGCCGCTTATTTTACCTGGCCCGCTTGCCATAAGTTGCATATAATTTTCGGCAGTGGGGGCATAGCCGACGCTATCCCCACCGCCGCCTCCTCCGCCAGCACCAGATTGCGCGAACAAGGTGCCATATTCTGTTCTCTCAAAAACTGCAATAATGATTTTAGGTCCGTTAATGCACGTAGCAGTGCTTCTTTCAGCCGGATTACTTACACCGCCCATCCAACAAATAAATTTATAGCCGGGTTTTGGATTTGCGGTTAGGACCACTTCTGTATCCGGCTTAAAATGATAAACGCCCGGACGCGGAGTTACATCACCACCTTCAGGAGGAACCTGTTGAATAAGAAGTGAAAAATCTGCACCCTGGCAACGCGCAGACCCAGCCAAATCTGCTAAAATTAGCATAATGGCTGTTATTATGACACGTAGTCCCAAATTTATTTGACTACGCAGTCCCATCATATACCTCCTCTAACAATAGACTCTAATCCACCAAAGGCAGACTCAATGGGGGGATTATTCGATTGGGCTAACGAAGCTTTTTCCGTTCTTATATTAAACCAAATTGCCCACAAAAAGTCAAGCTTTTTTATTTTTTTATGAGGAAAAAGCCGGATAGTACGCTGTGCTGTATCGTGAATAGTGGTTTGTTTCCGCCTAAGGCGGCACTGAGTTGCGGAATGCAAACTCGGCACCCCGGCGCAGTGCCTCGGTGTTTATCGGTATTGTCTTATGGTATCTTTCCGCGATGACTTCAGGAAGTGCCTGCACTGCAGAATCAATAGTTAGATGTCCCCGCCTTTGCAGATACGCCCCTAATACTATCATGTTCGCTACCTTGTGACTACCTAACTGAACAGCTAATTCATCAGCCGGCACAGAAATTATTTCAATTGTCTCATCCATCGTCGGCATACTCTCAATCATAGAGCTATTTGTAACCAGCAGCCCGCCCTTTTTAAGGCGAGCGGCAAATTTATTGAGCGATGCCCTATTCATTACGATTAGCGAATCGGGCCTGCCGACCACCGGACAGGCGATTTTTCTCTCTGCGATTATAATCATACAATTGGCTGTTCCGCCGCGAACCTCCGCACCATAAGACGGCATAAAAGTTATCTCTTTGCCGGCATTCATCGCCACCTGGGCCAACAGCTTTCCGGCCAATATAATCCCCTGCCCGCCGAAGCCGGCGATAACGATTTCTTCATAAACCATCTTTGCCATTTTATATTCCACACTCAAGCTTAATTCATTTGAACAGGGTCGCTGTGCCATGTTCACGTTGTCTTCGTTCATTCAACTTCGAACGAACTCATCCCAAGGAAGGGTCTGAACTCCATGATTTTCTGCCTTCTGTTTCGCCTTTCTATCATCTATGACGAGCTGAAGTCGGCGTTTTAGTGCGATAGCAATAGCTGCCGCATCGCCGTCGTGTATGCCAATCTGGCTCCTTATTCTCAGATACTCTTGATCTTCACCCGGTTGAAAAGGCGTCACTAGTTCTGGGTATCTTTTGATGAATTTTCGCAAGCGATCATCAGAACGTATCTGTGGGTCAAAAGCAACTTCATAAGCCACTTTTTCTGGGATTACAACCTCACCCTTTCTCTTTCTTAGAATATTCATTTTCTTCTTCCGGTCTATATTTATAAGAGAAGAAGAGTCAAGAACACATTGGAAAAGCGATTTCTCAAAGACCACAATTACCTCCCTGCGCCTTCGACTATCTCAATAGCCTTTCTAATAGGAATCTGCAATGCATGTGCGAGTCTTCCAACACTGATGAGATTCTTTTGATAAGCCTCAATGGAGGTTGTTACGAACGATTTGCCAAGTCGTCTTTCCCAAGTCGGGATTTTCGGCCTCCTGAAAAATGCAGGCCTGGCCTCTACAATCCTCTTTGTCAAACCCTGCTTAATCAAATTCAGCGATTCTAATCTATAGCCAAGGGCCTGAATGCTTATTCCCCATTTGTTTGCCATTTGGCCAAGCTGTTTTTCTGAAGGTTTCTTTGGTATATTTCTTCTTTGGAAGTCTTGTATCACCCCATTTCGGGGGAGTAACAATTCTACTGCGAACTGGTTGGCTTTGTATTCGATTCCCTCCTGGCGTGGACCAATTTCTGTCGAGATGTAGCAAGCGGAGGACCCATGTCTGTAAACGAGATGAGCAAGTTCGTGGGCGAGAGTAAAATTCCTTCGGCCCGGTATATCCTTCGCATGAACCAGAATGCACGGTCCATACTCTTCATGCCAGAATGAAAATCCAGATAGGCTGTCATCCGGAATCGGCATAACAAGAACTCTGACACCCGAATCTTCCAACAAAGCCCTTAAATCATGTATAGGATTGTCTCCCAGACCAAATCTATCTCTTATCCGCCGAGCACCGGTTATAGAATCCAGCGTTGTATTGAAGGTAGGGAGTTTCACTTCTCGTTCCTTGCGGAGTAATCCTTCAAACTCTACAGCAGCACGACACAGCTCGTCAAATTTTGCTAAGGTTATCTTTGCTTCTTTGGGTAAGTTTCGTAAAGATTGTCCGGGTTTTCCACGAAACTTTATTTTTGCAGGTAGATTCGGAGTGACTTTCAGAAAGTAGTCAATCTCCCTGCCGTAGAGATTTGCCAGAAATTCAATTTGCTGAAGATTCGGCTGGGATGCTCCCGTCTCCCAATCGTCTATCTGTCTGGGGTTGACATCTATTTCACGGGCAGTTTCCTCTATGGTTTGTCCCAACAGCTCTCGAGCCTTTCGAAGTTGAGAGCCAATTACTATAGTTGGTTTACCTTCTGAGGTAGTCATCGTATTTACCTCCTAACTGCCTGAGGTTTTATTACTTTGTGTTTTTCAAGCAGCCTATCGGGAAAGGCTTTACCATTTCTCGTTCAATCCATTCCATTGCTCTTACCGGACTCATCCGCCAATAAGTCGGGCACGGACTGAGTAGCTCTACCAGAGATAGTCCCTTAGCGTCATTGACTTGCAGCTCAAAAGCGTGCTTAACAGCTCTCTTGGCTTTGCGGATTTGAGCGGGACTACTTAAGGCACATCGCTCGACATAAATCGCACCCGGCAAAACCGCTAATAACTCGGATATTTGCAGCGGATAACCCTCGTTTCGGGCGTCTCGTCCGTGTTGTGTAGTGGCTGTCACCTGACCAAGAATAGTAGTTGGTGCCATTTGGCCACCCGTCATCCCGAAGACCGCATTGTTGACAAAAATGACTGTAATTTGTTCTGCTCTGTGAGCGGCATGAATGATTTCCGCTGTGCCAATTGCCGCAAGATCGCCGTCGCCCTGGTACGAGAATATTATCTTGTCCGGATTGGTCCTTTTCATACCCGTCGCTACAGCCGGTGCCCTGCCGTGCGCTACTTCGACCATATCAATGTCGAGGTAATTGTACGCCAGCACCGAGCAGCCAACAGGAGCTATGCCGATAGTTCGGCCGCGTATGCCCAGCTCATCGATTGTCTCGGCAATCAATCGGTGAGCGATTCCATGTCCGCAGCCGGGACAATAATGCGTTACACAATCCTTAAACGTTGGCGTTTTTGTAAAAACCGTCCTCATACTACCTTAATTTTATGCCTTTTGTCTTGTGTCTTTGGTCTTGAGTCTTGTGTCCAATTGTCAATTGTCTAATTTTTTCGAAAATCTCTTCGACAGTCGGTATACCACCGCCTGGCCGGCCATAAAACAATATCGGTGCCTTTCCGGCTACAGCCAATCTTACATCCTCGACCATCTGGCCGAGACTCATCTCCACCGTCAAGAATATCCGAAACTCTTCCGCGGCTCTGCTGATTTGCTCTGTGGGGAATGGCCAGAGGGTGATAGGACGTATCCAGCCGACCTTAATTCCTTCTTCTCTTGCCTTTTCCACCGCACCACGCACGATTCTCGCTGCAATACCATAAGCAACCACTACTATTTCAGCATCATCGACCTCGTATTGCTCGCAGAGCACTTCGTTTTTCTGGATTTGCTCATATCTGGCCTGTAGCTTAAAGTTTAGCTCCTCCAGCACTCCTTCGCCGAGCCATAATGAACGGATGATATTTTGCGGTCGGCCTTCTGCTCCGGTTAGAGCCCAATCTTTTGGCGGCAGTTTTGAGTTTTTAGTTTTAAGTTTTGAGTTTTTCGGGAAGACCACCGGCTCCATCATCTGGCCAAGGATGCCATCAGCTAAGACGACGACAGGCGTGCGATACTGGTCGGCTAAGTCAAAAGCTAACGACATTAAATCGACCATCTCCTGCACGCTCGATGGTGCCAGGACGATGGTTCGGTAATCGCCGTGTCCGCCGCCGCGAGTTGCCTGGAAGTAATCCCCCTGGGATGGTGCGATGTTACCCAGACCGGGGCCGCCACGCATAACGTTGACTACCACAGCCGGCAATTCTGCTCCCGCCAGATAGCTAATACCTTCCTGCATCAGGCTGATGCCGGGGCTTGACGAGCTGGTCATAGCCCTTTTGCCGGTGGCTGAAGCCCCATATACCATGTTGATTGCAGCTAATTCGCTTTCGCTCTGGACGAAGACTCGGCCTTCTTCGGGCATCCTTCGGGACATATAGGCGGTGATTTCGTTTTGCGGCGTAATCGGATAGCCGAAATAAGCATCGCAGCCGGCAATGACAGCCGCTTCCGCAAGCGCCTCATTGCCACACATTAAAACCCTATCATTCACTATTCACCTTGTCGTGTCATTCCTGCGCAGGTGGGAATCTATTATATCATTATTGCTTTTCCATCCATTTTTTGAGATAAATTTTCAACTTCTGGACAAAATCCTGGGCTGTTTCTAACAAATCTTCTGCTTCATCTTTAGTAACAATGAAACCTACACCATAATCTCCAACAAGCCTTTTATCATAAGCGT
>CAZIED010000109.1:0-7787 GCA_964538525.1 uncultured Pirellulales bacterium
ATTGTTCATTGTTCGTTGTTGATCGATGAACTATGAACTACGAACTCATAACTCTCCGGGCGCTACTTCGCAGAGTAGCATTTGTTTTTGTGATTTTTTAGCTATAATAAGGTAAGATAGATGGCGATGCAAAGCAAAAAAGACGGCAGCAGATCAGCAAGTGCCACACGAATCCTCGTGATCTTTATTTCCATCTCTTCTGTTACTGCTTTAGGTGGATTTGGATTTTTACGTCTTATAGCAAGCAATCCAGGCAGTCCTGATTCAGACCCAGGCCTATTTGAGGTAAAGCGCGGCGATTTGACTATCAGCGTGACTGAAAGCGGCGATATAAAGGCAGTCAAGTCGGAGATTATCAAGTCTAAGGTTGAAAATCGCACGACCATAGTCAACATCGTACCTGAAGGCACTTATATTACACCAGAAGATGTTAATAACGGCAAGGTGCTGGTTGAATTGGATGCTTCAAATATGACTGAGCAGCTGCCACAAAGGGAAATTGAGCTTGCCGCTGCAGAGGCAAGCTACGCCGAGGCAAAAGAAGGCTATGATATTCAGGTAAAACAAAACGAACGAGATGTTACCGCCGCCGAGCTGAAGGTAAAGTTTGCGCTGATGGACCTCAAGAAGTATATCGGCGAAACGGTTGCACAAAAGGTGATAGAGCAAGTAAAACAGGACCCTAATTCAGCTATTGACATGGCTTCGCTCTTAAAGGACGTTGAGGATCCCAATTCGGGAACCGAGGCTTCCCAGAAGCTGCGAGAACTAACCGGCAATATCACGCTGGCTGGTGAGAACCTGGAAAAAGTGAACGATACGTTATCTTGGACCAAAAAGCTTTTCGATAAACAATACGTGTCGGAAACTGATTTGAAGAAGGATAGACTGGAGCAAAAGCGGTATCAGATTGATGTCGAAAAAGCCCGGATTGCTTTGAACCTATTCAAGCTTTATGAGTTTCCAAAACAAGTTGAGCAGCTCCTGAGCAACTATGATGAAGCCGAGGTTGAATTGGAGCGGACAAACGCCCGTGCTCGTTCACAGCTCGCTCAGGCCAAGGCGAAACTTATCAGTGCCGAAGCTACCCTCCCGTTGCGAAAGGACCGCCGCATAAAGATGCAGAAACAGCTTGAGGCTTGTATCATTAAGGCACCTGCACCAGGTCAGGTAGTATATTCATCGAGTACGCAACGGTACTCGAGAGTAAAAATTGAGCAAGGAGCGGAAGTTTACCAAGGTTATACGATTATAGAGATTCCCGATACTTCAAAAATGAAGGTCGAAATCAAGGTTCATGAAAACTGGATTGATAAAATTCATGAAGGTCAAAAAGCCAAGATAACTATTGCGGCATTTCAGGGTAAGGTCTTTGACGGCAAGGTGCTGAAAAAAGCACCGTTAGCCGACCCAAAGGGTTATTGGGAGCCGGATGTCAAGGTTTATACGACCGATGTGAGCATTGAAGGAACGTATGACTTTATCAAAACCGGCATGACAGGGAAGGTTGAAGTAACTATTGACGAGCTGCACGGCGTTCTTTATGCGCCGATACAGTCTGTTGTCACAGTGGAAGACAAAAAAGTATGCTATGTTATGGCAAGTAATGAGGCAAAGAGGCGTGAGGTTGAGACAGGATTATTTAACGATAACTTTGTTGAGATAAAAAGTGGCTTGACTGAAGGAGAGAAGGTTTTACTTAATCCACCTCGCTGGACTACTGACCAGCCGGCTGAAAAACAATCAGACAAACCTGCAGAACCGAACGTCGTTAAGCAGTAATTGATGACACTGGTCAGTCACGCAGCAGATATAAACCATAAGCATTTATCATTATGTATTGGTTTGGTGTTAGAAGAACAGTTAAGTTAGGTTTTAAGAGTCTTTGGGTTCATCGGCTGCGATCGGCCCTGACGATGCTCGGTATAATCTTTGGCGTCTGCTCGGTGATCGCTATGCTGGCAATAGGAGAAGGAGCCAGCCGGGCAGCGCAGGAGGCAATTGCACAGCTTGGAAGCACCAATTTGATTATTGAAACGGTTGCGCCTCCTAAAGAGCGGACAGACACGGGCAAGTCCGAACAAGTTGTGCAGCTTTACGGCCTGACGTATAAGGATGCTGAGTCAATTCGCAACACGATACATAATGTTGAGGTGATTGTGCCCATTCGCGAGATAGACCACGAGGCACGGTATCTTAATCGCAAGGCGGCTGTAAAAATCGTGGGCACTATCCCGTGGTACACAAATACATCGCCCATTCGTATGATTTGTGGGCGGTTTTTAAGCAGTATCGACCTTCATCAAGACCGAACCGTGTGCGTTGTCGATGAGCAGGTTGTCGCAGCTCTGTTTGGATTTGATAACCCGATAGGCAAAGATATACGAATACAGCGTAATTTCTATCGAGTCGTTGGTGTAACCGGTGCGGCGTCTTTGAGGAATGAGCGAAGTGATGCTGTTGATGCCGCACTGAAGGCAACGGATTTGGGCAAAGCAGCGGTGGGTAACGTATATCTGCCTTTGTCAACCGCCAAATGCCGGTTCAGCGAGGTACAATGGGACTATACCGGCGGGACCGACACTGCTACTAAAGTAGAGCTGCAAAAAATCACCGTGAAGGTTGCCTCAATCGAGCAGGTATTGCCGATACGCGATATTATCGATGTGCTGATGGGACGGCTTCATGAAAACAAGAAGGATTACCGGATAGTTGTACCTTTGGAGCTGCTGCGGCAGGCGAAACGTACTCAGCAAATCTTTAGTATCGTGCTCGGCTCAATCGCTACGATTTCGCTCCTGGTCGGCGGTATAGGAATTATGAATATTATGCTGGCCACGGTTAGCGAGCGAACGCGCGAGATTGGTATTCGCCGTGCCCTCGGCGCCAGGAAACGCGATATTATCGTTCAGTTCCTTTCAGAAACTTTGCTCTTAACATTTTCTGGAGGTATCTTAGGGCTTATCTTAGGTTTTCTTCTGCCATTATTGGTGTCCCATATTGGCCATATGCCGACAATCATTACGGGCAGCTCTCTTCTGTTAGCCTTTGGAATCAGCGGGGCGGTGGGCATTATCTTCGGCTTATATCCAGCCTATCGAGCTGCCAATATGGACCCGATTGAATCGCTGCGACATGAATAGTTTTCAAACTCCGCTAAATCCCCGACCCCTGATCCCTATTGGAACGCTGCGCCTTTTAAGTGTGTAATCAAAACCGATAGTCTGTCCAGCGTCAGAAACAAAACGGACAAGACTGCAATAATCCACATCGCCGGTTTTATCTCCCCGGCCTTACCCATAATTATCTTAATAAGTGCAAACGAGATAAATCCAAACGCCAAACCAGTACTAATACTGTAACTTAAGGCGATCATAACCATTATGATAAAGGCTGGAAACGCCTCTACGAAGTTTTCAAAGTCTATTCGTTTGATTTCCTTCATCATAAACAGGCCCACCATAACAAGAGCCGGCGCCGTTGCGTACTTGGGTACGATTCCAACAAGAGGTACGAACAACATCGCCACCAAAAAGCACGCCCCTGTGACCAAAGATGTCAAGCCGGTACGTCCGCCCTCCTCGATCCCGGACGCCGATTCAATGTATGAGGCGATTGACGAGGTTCCCAAGGCCGCACCTAACATGCTTGCCGCAGCATCGATCTGCAGCAGACGGTCCAATCCTTTGATGGTCCCATTTTCATCCACCATCTTCGCCTCGTGGCAGCAAGCCACCAGCGTCCCAATGCTGTCGAACATATCGATGAACATCAGTGCAAAGATATTGCCAAAAAGACTCCATTTCAGCGCTCCTAGGATATCCAGCTTCAACGCCACGGCACTGATGTCAAAATCAAGTGACACGATGTGAGCCGGTCTCTCAACAAAACCAGCCATGACGGCTAGCACAGTCGAGAAAATCATCCCAATCAATAGAGCCCCCTTCACCCTCTTCATTGCAAGGAATGCCATGAGCAACAATCCACAAAGACCTATCAAGACCTGCCCCGTCAACGGGCCGGCGGAAACCAATGTCTGCTCATTGTTCACAATCACACCCATATCCTGGAGTCCGATGAAGGTAATGAACAATCCGATACCCACCGATATTGCCGAAACCAGACTCGCAGGGATCGCCTCGACCAGCCGCTTACGAAGCCCCAACAATGTCAACACCCAGCACAACAAGCCTGAAAGGAATACGACACCCAGGCCCGCCTGCCAGGTAATCTTGCCACCGAGGACCAGAGTGTAAGCGAGAAAGGCATTAAGCCCCATTCCAGGTGCCATAGCTATCGGTGCGTTGGCAAATAACCCAGTGATAATCGTCATCACAGCACTTACTATACAGGTGACAATTATCAAGGCCTGCTTATCCATCCCAGCTGCACTAAGAATACCTGGGTTAACGAAGATGATGTATGCCATTGTAAGAAATGTTGTCAGCCCCGCGACAAACTCTACCTTGACGGTCGTTTCTCTTTCCCTGAGCCGAAAAAAATTATTCATTTTTTTCAATCCATTCCCAATTTCAAATGCGAGCGAGAGGAGTCGAACCTCCACGTCCTTAACGGACACAAGGTCCTAAGCCTTGCGCGTCTGCCAATTCCGCCACGCTCGCGATTCGTATTTCGTATTTCGTATATCGATATTCTGTCTTCTGTTCTCCGTCTTCTGTCTTCTACGAAATTACCACTCCCTTACGGTCGCGGCTCAGTTTGCCGTCCTCTGTCTTCTGTCATCTCTTCTTTGGATATCTTCTCTATCCGCTGCTCCGCCTTTTTCAATATTGAGCGACAGTGCCGAATCAGATTCATCCCCCTTTCATACTCATATAGACTATCCTGCAGCGGGATGGTGCCCTTATCCATCCTATCAACAATCTTTGTAAGCTCATTTATCGCCTCTTCAAAGGCGAGCTTACTTACATCATCTTCTTTTCTTTCTTTGGCCATGCTCGGACCCCCTTATTCTTCCTTTTTACTTGTTTGTCACGCGACTTTCAACCAAATTTTCCTTATCAAGCTCGGTAATCAACAAATCGCCCAATTCAACATCCGCGGCGGTTTTTAAAAGCTGACCTGTCTTTTTTGCCCGTGTAATGCTGTAACCCCGCTGCAGAACCGCCTTGGGATTTAATCCCGCCAGACGATTCTCATGAGCCGTAAGCTGCATTCTTCGGCTGCTCATTATGGCAACTGCCGCAGCAATCAAACGGCTTCGCAGCTCATTTATCGCCAGCATCTTCGTCGTTAATAAGCGCCGAGGCTCAAACTTTATTATCCGCTGGAAAGCTATGTGTAAATCTTCACGAGCCGATATGATAAGCTGCTTTGTGGCATCAGTGAGCCGGCTTGCCAGCTCGTCGAGCTGCTGCTCTCTGTTGCGAATAGATAAAAGTGGATTTTTAAATACAGCACTTGCCAAAATAGTCCGCAATTCCGCTTCAGCGGTTTCCAACCTACGTTTTATGTCGTTGGTTAATATTCGCTGCCCGCTGGCCAGAGTCGCCAGCACGTCTCGCATATCAGGAACCGCTACCACGCCCGCCTTGGTCGGCGTCGATGCCCGCTTATCAGCAACTAAATCTGCAACTGTTGTGTCCACCTCGTGACCGACAGCGCTTATGATGGGAATTTTGGAGTTGTAAATAGCCCGCGCCAGCACTTCTTCGTTGAACGCCCACAAATCCTCCAGCGACCCGCCACCCCTGCCGACAATCAAAACATCAAGCTTGAGCTTGTCATTTCGCTTATTTATGTCCACAATTGCCGCTGCGATTTCTTCTGCTGCCCCTTCGCCCTGCACCGGCACCGGATACAGAAACAATCTCACGCAAGGCCAGCGATTGAAAATGCTGTCAACTATGTCGTGCAGAGCCGCCCCCGATTCACTGGTCAATATCCCTATCCTTTCCGGATACAGCGGGATCGGCTTTTTGTGCGCTTCATCGAAAAGACCCTGTGCCTGCAGCTTTCTGACCATCTGCTCAAACGCTAGTTGCAAAGCTCCAACGCCGGCAGGAATAAGATCATAGACAACGAATTTGTACCTGCCGTGGGGAACATAAAGGTCGATTGAGCCAATTGCAAGAACCGCCAAGCCATTATCAGGCTTGAACCTGAGTCTTCCGAAGTTCTCTTTCCACATTGCACAAGGTAATACTGACTCTTCATCTTTCAGCGAAAAATAGCAGTGACCGCTATGATGGAGCTTGAAATCTGTTATCTGGCCGGTGACCGTAAGCCTTGCCGGCAGATTTCTTTCGAGGACTGCCTTTATCAGCAAATTGACTTCGCTTACCGTATATATTTTCACACTGTTTTGCATCTTATTAGTATAAATCCAGCACCAGATCACCAAACCTTCCGACCGATTATAAATCAAAACTACTCAATCATCAATTCTCGATGCTCAATACTCGAAATTTAAGTGCCTAAAGTTTGGAGTGTCTAAAGTGCCTAAAATTCGTTTTACGGTTGCGGTTGCGCAGCTCGTTCCGGTTGCGTTTAACGTATAACGATAGACGAAACGAGCTGCGCAACCGATAAACGAATAACGCACTTTAGCTCACTTTAGGCACTCGACAAGAATCAAGCATCTGGTATCGAGCATCAAAATTAGCAGGGTTAAAATTGTAAAATCTTCTCAAGGTGTGACATAGGGTTGTCATACCCCGGCAAAAAAATATGGCAAATTCCTACCGATTTACATACCTTTCGTGAGGAGCGGGAAAACCAAAGCCTTTTGGGGGGCATATAAACCCGGCCGGGCAGATTCTTTCGGGGGGCAGCCCAGCCGGGCTGTTTTTTAAAACCCTTGCCGGCCAAAATGATGTTATCTCTTTTCTACAGAGCAAATTTATGTTCATTGTTCGTAGATCATAGTTCATCGATGAACAACGAACTCTAAACTCATAACTCATTTAACCCGTTTTACTCGATTCGTTTTCTGTAAAGCCGGGTCTGCAGGGCGCTTTTCCAGGCTGTCCAGTCCGATTCGCCCGGCTCATTCTCGATAGCCGATGTGACCTGACAGACTTTGGCGTCCAAATCGTCGATGTAATAGACCATAAAGGCTTCGGGTGTCGCCGGCAGCTTCGGCGAGCCAAATTCATATTCGCCGTGATGCGACAGAATAATATGCCCGAGCGCATCTAAAACCTGCTTGTCAATTGGTGTACCTTTGGCCGTCAGCGAAGCGGCCTTTTTGTTCACCATAAGCAGCGTCTGGGCGATATGCCCAATCAATTGGCCCGAATCGGTGTATGTAAAAGCCAACTCGTATGAAAGCTCCTCAGTTTTGCCCATGTCGTGAAGAAAGATTCCTGCCAGGACCAGGTCTGCCTGCACTTGTGGATAAAACGGCAATATCGCCGATGCCACACGAAGCATATTGTGCGTGTGCTCCAAAAGGCCGCCCAAATAATCGTGGTGGATCTTCACCGCAGCCGGGGCTTTACGGAACTTTTCCATCAGCTCCGCGTCAGCTAAAAATTCCCCGACCAGCGCCTTTAACTGCGGGTTTTTTATTTGGCCGACGACTTTTTTTACTTCCTCGAAGAGCTGCTTTACGTCTTTATTCGTCCGAGCCAGAAAATCTTCAAGATTGACCTTGCTCGTATCAACAACGCTAACTTGATTAACAACGATTTGCAGAATATTTTGATATAGCTCGCTTCGGCCCTGAATATGGATAAGGCCCGGCTTGGGCAGGGCTTTATAGACCCCTTCGGTCGCCTGCCACATTCGGCTGTTGAGCTGCCCGGTGCGGTCGCAAAGGAACA
>CAZIED010000110.1:0-7625 GCA_964538525.1 uncultured Pirellulales bacterium
GACACCTACTGAAAAATTGATCGCCTGCAGCCATCCACCACGGTAGGCCGACTAGAGTCTTCAGGCTGATGTAGCTAAAAGTGAAGTAGATATTTTAAGCGAATAGTCTTTTCGATTAATCAAAAAGACTATAAGTATTTTATAATATTATCCCTCAAAGTGTTCTATATATCGATTTGGGAGGGATAACCACCTTTTTGGGTCGGCACTGGGTGAGGAAATCTGGGGACAGCCGGAAGACAAAGGGAAATCAGGTTATCTCGTCTCGGCGTAGGCTCGCTCGTCACGGCGGAGTGTGCCGTAGCCGGGCCGAGCCGGAGCGGGATAGGAAATCAGGATGAAGGCTATCTGTAAAAGAGGATACCAGTGGCGCAAGCCAACCTGCGTGGAAGAACCGAACAAATATATTTTTCTGGTAACCTGATAACCCGATGGCCACTTCCTGATAAACTGATAAATCGATAATCTTAATAAGGATGGGTATCACCCTTCCGCCACAGCGGACCGCAAGATAATCAATATTCCACATTTTCTGAATTGCAATTCAGATATATGTCCATCCTGTTAGAGTCGTCAAGCTGATGCATCTAAAAACGATGCTTGTATTTTCGGTGAATAGTCTTTTCGATTAGTCAAAAAGACTATTCGCAATTCATTATAGTATTTTTCAGAATGTTCATGGTATTTTTGAATCGCATCAGTTTTCCACCGGCTTGACCATAGGTGGATTTGAGGACGGCAACACACTATATACGTGGGAAAATACCTTTCGTGGTTACCTCTATTTATTTTCCATAGTTCCTCTCGGCAAGTTATTTTGCTCTGGAGAGGTATGAGCCGTCTTCGGTGCTGATGCGGATTAATTCGCCGACCTCAATAAAAGGCGGGACACGCGTTCGCAGACCCGTCTCTAAAATGGCATCTTTCATTTGATTTGTGACCGTAACACCTTTGGATGTGGGGCTGGTTTCTTTAACGGTCAGCTCTACAACTTTGGGTAATTCAAGAACCACAACTTTGCCCTCGTTCAATAGAGCCGTCACGGGTGTATTGGGCCTGAAAAATTTTATGGATTCGCCGATAAGCTCGTCAGATACAATCACCTGGTCATACGTCTTGTTATCCATGAGGACGTGTCCGGTTTTGTCGGAATACAGGTATTCCATATCATGGCGGTCAAGATATGCATGCTCAATATCCTCCGTGGAACGCAGACGTTTTTCGATTATTACGCCATCGGAAAGTCTTTTGAGCTTGGCCTGAACAAATGCTCGAAGATTTCCTGGTGTGACATGTGTTGCATGAACGCATATATACAGATTGCCATCCAGCATAACGGCCATGCCGGCTCGCATATCGCTTGCTTTCACGCTAATCTCCTTTACAAAACCAACCCAACGATAAAAACCTGCTAATTCCGTAGATATTACAACGACTTCCGGTTTACAAATGCGACAAGAACAGCGGAAATACTTATATCCTTTGTGGTGATTGTTGTCAAGTTACAATTTAGACCGGCCGATTTTCTGCAATAAAGGACTGAACTTTTGTATGATTACTTATTGAGATTGCACTATAGAAAATAATGTATCTTGTCATTTCGAGCGAACCGAAGGCCAGTCGAGAAATCTGATATTAGTAGATTTCTCCACTTCGCCCCCGTTTCTGTCTTCGACAGAAGACACGGAGGCTTCGGTCGAAAAGACAGTAAGTAGCACATTGAGACGGGATTTTGAGTAATCAAATCCTTATATGGCATAATACTGCCAGCGCCCAGAGCAGATCTTTTTTTGCTACCACCTTTGTTTCGTACTTTTCGTTGATCGGTATCAGGTGAGCTTCGTTTTCTGTCGTTCTTATTAGCTTGCAGGTAACTCCGATTTGATGTGCAATGCGCGCGATCCCGATTTGGCCTTGTGCCGCCGGCACCGAAGGGCTTAGTATTATAATGTCACCATCATTTATTCTCGGTGACATGCTGTCGCCATCTATATGCAGCGCAAAACTGTCGGGAAACAGCTTATGTATATCTTCGCATTGTACAAACTCAACTATCTGTTCATGCTCGGTTCCTGCGAGCTTAATAAGATTAACCTGTTGGCTTGTGATGCTCTCTACTAAGGGTCGGACCTGCAAATCGACTGAAACAGTGCCGTTAACCGACCCGATGATGCTTTTACCAATATGTTTTGCTACCAGTTCATCCAATTCAGTTATAGCCTGTTTCGGCTCCGGCAAAAAGGTTTGGTCCCAGAAATGAATAATACCGGCTGCTGTTCGGCCAAGCACCGGGATCCATCCGGGACGATTTTGATTAGCCGGGTATATTTTGGTTAGGAATTGGCTTTCGATGCCTTTTTTCTCGCATAATAAATCAACAAAAGCTACAACTGCCTCCGCCAGTTCCGTATGTTTAGTCAACAAGTCATTTATTTTTTGCAAATGCGGAGAATTTAACCCAGATGCGTAACTTTTTTCGCTGCCTTGACCTGTTAATAGCCATTCTAAATCTGCCCCTGTAATTTCGCATATTTTTAACAAAATGTCGATAGGAGGAATGCGATTGTTTTCATAATAGTTGTAAGTAGAAGGACTTATGCCTAAAGAGCGGGCAAATTCGCTTCTTCCTCTGCTGCCGGCATATTGTTTGCGCAGAGACCTGATTCGTTCAATCAACGCTTTTTCGTCAAAATATAGCATTTTATTTTACAGAAATGCGAATAATTAATTTGCAATTATTCTTAAATGCGTTAATATTGTGGGTCGAGTCCCATTAATAAAACAGATTTTAAATGTAAATATTGATTTGTCAATAAGGAGATTGCAGAGAAATGAAAAAACCTAACAAAAAACAAGTCAAAAAGGAATTATCAGTTAAAAAAGAAAGAACAAAAGCATCAGAATATGTAGACTACCTTTTGGAATTGCATAAGCTGCAAGGGACACTGCTCAATCAACTAAATAAAGAGGTTTAGTGAAATTGGCATAGCTCGGGCCAATGATGACGGTTGACATCTTAAAACGTGTCGAAAGCTGATTTGGCTATACTAAAAGCTGCTCGTGTGCTTTCTGCGCATCAGATTCATTGACGGTTTGTTCTCCCGGCTTGAAAGGCAAAGGTTCAATAAAATTAATTGCAACACGGCGTGAAAACCTGTTTATATCATCGATCCGGGAAATATAACCTGCGCGAACGAAATTCGCCATAGCAAAAGAATCATCCGGACCATAATGAGGGACGCTAAAGCGAGCGGTCACCTCCTGACCAAGGTAAGGACAACTGCCATCGACGTAACATGTAAAAGCTGCAGCTCTGCTGGAAATATCGACCATCTGGCCCTGCACAAGCTCTTCGTTAAAGTTCTCGGCGAACCATATCGGCCAATGATAACGTAATCTTTGCTCTGTTCTACGCTCATTATTTGCGTTCATTTTTTTTATTAACTCCGTCCCCCATGACTATTTACTTAGCGTCATCGATAGAGTTCACATCGGAATTTTCAGAGGGTGACTTTACGAAGTGCCACCTAAAAGTTGATTTTTTTAGACTAAAATTTTATGCCTGGTTGTATTATTAGTGACGAGCATTTGTCTTAAGATAAATAAGTACGGATGATTGATGATAGAAGATAAGCTGCTTATCTGGAAATTTAAGCGAGGCAGTACCGAGGCTTTGTGCCGCATCTATGAAAAGTACAAAGGTAATCTGATTAGACTGGCATCGGCTCTTTTGAATGATTCGGCTGCTGCTGAGGATATTGTGCATGATTGCTTTGTATCTTTTGCACAGTCATCGCAAAGACTAAAGGTTAACGGCAATTTGAAAAGCTATCTGGCGGTTTCTGTTGCTAATCGCGCTCGCAATTGGAATCGAGCCAGGCAAAGACAAGGAACGACCAGTTTGGATGAAGCTGGACCAATTGTTTCAACCTACAAAAGGCCGGAACAATGGATTATTTACAATGAAGAGTTGCATAAGTTAAACAATGCACTTGGGCAGCTTTCGTATGAGCAGCGAGAGGTTATAAGTCTGCATCTTCAGGGTGAAATGAAATTTAAGGCAATTGCCGAGCTGCAGGGCGTTTCAATTAACACAATCCAGAGCAGGTACCGCTATGGACTGGATAAGTTGCGGTCAATTTTAGATAGCGAGGCCAAGTTATGAGACCGTCAGAAAATATAGAAAAGCTGATTAAGAATGTAAAAATAGAAACTAATGCCAAAACAGATCATGTGGTTATTGCAGATGTCGTCAAGGCGTTTGAGGAATCAAAGAAAAAAGGATCGGCTTTTACTCAGCCGAGTATGTGGTCAATAATTATGAAAAACAGAATAACAAAACTCGCCGCTATGGTGGCGATAATTGGAGTCTTTGTATTTTTACTTTTCTTCGGCAGTGGTCAAGCGACCTTATATGCGCAGGTTATGAAAGCTTTTGAACAAGCGAAAACCATTTATGCTGTTGGATATTCCCTTGAAGATGGCCAGATGAAAAAGGCAAGTGAATTATGGTATCAACAAGGCCTCGGATTACGCATAGAAGAAATCCATCGTGATAGAAATCGTGCAAAATTAGATGATGGTCAGTACGAGTGGGAATATCTACAGGGCAACGACTTTGCCGTTCAAACAGAAAGCAGCAGACAAATGCGATTGCCTGGGGAGCTCACAGAGCCAAGCGGATATCTGAAGGAATGCACTCGCGATCTGGGGGGCGATATGGAAGTTGAAGGCTTCACTTGCAGGTTATATACCAGCACACGTCTCGGCGACGATAAAAAACCGGTAGTCAAATCAATGATGTGGATCGATGAGCAGATGCGGTTTCGGCGATATGAAGAACAGAAATTCGTAGATGGTCTTTGGCAAACGATTGAGTTAGCTACTATTTCCTATAATATACCAATTGAATCCAGAATGTTTGCTGCAGATTTCGGGCCCGGAATTGAGGTCATCAAACCTCAAGACGTAGTTAAAAACTTATTCGCGCTGGAGGGCGCCATTGCTACAAAAGAGTTGATGGGCCTGGTTTTTGCGGTGCATGAGCTAAAACGGAACGGCAATTATATATTTACGACCTGTTCCATTCGTCCTACAGAGAATACTCGAGAGCAAATCCGTAATTACAGGTCTTCGGATAACAACAAAGACATCAAGCACTATGGTGATATCTATCTTACAGGCTGGTGGCAGCGGAAGGAGAACGGCGATATCGAAGAGCGCCCTTATGCGCACACAATACTCAGCTACTATCAGGTAAATGATGTTCTGATTCGATGCTTTGCCTCGATGCCAAAAGGACAATGGGAGGGTGTAGACAAAGAATTTGACCTTAACGTAGGTATTTTCGCAATTGGCAAACTCAGGGAGTTACTCTTATCAAAGGGACAGAGCAGCTCAGACCTGACAAAAACGTTCAGAGTACTTCTGCCTCTGCCTGCTGAAGATACGCCGATCGACGAAGTTACATCAAATCTATATGAAACAGCCAAACTGATGGCTTCTCTTAAACCTACAAGATTGGAGCCAAGGCCGACCAATATCACAAGCCAAGGATTTGCTTTGGAAATGGAGAAAAAATTGCGTGGCCTGCGTCCAATGAATGAAGTATGGGAATCAGTCGGTTCTAATGTAGTGGTGAAGCTTATTGATCCTAATGGTCAACCGATCCCTGAAGCTAAGGTGGGAAGTGACATCAGAAGTCATGACGGTCAGCTTTATTGGTATTATCAAGATGGGCAAAGAGATTGTGCCGTATCTGATGCCGATGGTAAAGTTATATTGCAGGGACAACAAATTTTCCATCCCGCTGCTTCCCGCCAGAGTTCGTGTATGCTGTATGCTGTTCAGCAAGAAAAAAGGTTAGCTGGTGTAGTACCAATAACTGATGAAGATTTTGGGAAAACTGTGACATTAATAATGCAACCGGCCTGCCGAGTTTATGGGCGATTTGTCTGCCCTGAACTGAGCGATAACGGAGATGCTCTTAATAAATCAATTAATACCTATCTGAGCTTCTTCGGGAAGGAAATGATGTATCATGTCCTTTCACATAGTACGGATAAGCGGGAGTTTGAAGCTTTGCTCGTGCCGGGTAGGTATGAGATGAGTTGTCAGAGCTACGATGCAAATAGGAAATGGGCTGCCCAGTCAGGGCAACTGCTGGAGGTGCCTGAGAGTAAGCGAGAACTGGATCTGGGTAATGTTATTCTAAAGCTTAAAGATTATAAATAGCACAACTATACGTGATATTATTTTATGGTTTAATTATTCACTAATTTCTTTTGCGAGTTTTGTAAATTCTCGGCCACGCTGCTCGTAGTTTTCAAACATATCGTAGCTGGCGCAGGCAGGGCTTAATAATACTACATCGCCGGACTCTGCGAGCCGATTCGCTAATTGGACAGCCTCGGTGAGAGATTTGACAATCTCAATTTTCGTCGTGCGTGATGCGTCTTGCGTCGTGCGTTTATTAGGATTGCTTCGTCGCTGCGCTCCTCGCAATGACGTTTTGGCGTTGCGTATTGCATCGGCGATTTTGGGGGCGGTCTGGCCTATCAGGATAGCTGCTTTGGCCTTTTCGGCGATTTTTTGGCTAAATTCGTCAAAGGGCAGGTGTTTATCATATCCGCCGGCTATGAGAATTATCGGCTCTTCAAAAGCCTCAAGAGCAGTAATTGCACTTTGCGGCGTAGTTGCTTTTGAGTCGTTATACCAGCGGAAACCATTGATTTCTGCAATTAGCTCAAGTCGATGCGGCAGTGCCTTAAATGCGGGCAGAGCGTTTTTAATTCGATCATCATCGACGCAAAAATGACTGGCGATAGCGATGGCGGCGGCAAGGTTGGAGAGATTGGCCCGGCCTGGCAAAGTAAAACAATTACGTATGTCTCTGCTTATATCGTCTGCAAAAAATTTAATACAAATTCGGCCGGCGTCTTTTTTGTATTTTTCAAACCATTCAGCAGCAATTTCGTCTTCGGCGTTAAAGATTGAAATAGCAGGATTATTTTTATCAAGATGCTGAAATTTAAAGATGTTTTCTTTAGCGGCACAGTAATTCTCAAATGTACCGTAACGGTCGAGATGATTTGGTGTAAGATTTGTAAGTATCGCAACTTTTGGCGCTTTTTGGATTTCCGCTAATTGCTCGATTTGAAAGCTCGAAAGCTCAAGTACCACTAAATCTTCGGCTTTGATTTGATTCAATGTTGTAAGTAACGGCTCGTTGCCGATGTTGCCGCTTAGCCAAACAGTCCGGAGGACAGAGGACGGAGGACGGAGGACGGACTGTCTTCTGTCTTCTGTCTTCTGTCTTCTGTCGTCTGTCTTCTGTCGTCCCTCGTCTGTCGTCCCTCGTAGCAGGTGTGCTGTAAGAGCGGTTGTGGTGCTTTTGCCGTTGGCCCCAGTTATGCCGATTATCGCTGCAGGACACAGCTCGAAAAAGATGCCGATTTGTGATGTGATGAACTTATTATGCCGGCGTGCGAGCTGCAAAAATTTATTATTTGGGGGCACCGCGGGATTTGCTACGATAATGTCGGCCTGCAAAAAATCGGCCTCATCGTGTGAGCCAAGGTGATATTCTATATCCGGAAATTCTTCGAGCCTCTTTATGGAATTAC
>CAZIED010000111.1:0-7526 GCA_964538525.1 uncultured Pirellulales bacterium
TCTGCATTCCATAAGCCTCGGCTAATCGTGCGTTCGCCTTAAAATGATACTGGCACTGTTCGGCGGGCGTGCCGAGCACCTCGATCTTGCTCAAGTCACCCTGACCCATGCCTGCTTGCGCCATACTCGCCAGATACATTATTTGGGTCGGATCAAAGCCCATCAGCTTGGTTGCGAGCATGTCCACCGCCAATGAGTCCGTGCCGGCTAAAGCAATTCTCGAATCGACGGGCGTTCCTCTAATCGGGCCATCGCCTTCCATCCCCTCAAAGCCGTCAATTACGCCCAAATCAGGGTAAATCTCCTGTGCCAGATGAAATATGTTGTAGTGCAGCACCGTCTGGCGCGTAAAACCTGGCCCTGTGTGCATCAGCCATTTATCCCGGCTTGTTGAATCCGACACCGGAGCACCGAGAAGAATATTTTTCAGTGAAAGCGTCGTAACCACTCTGTCATGTGTCTTCATTACGGCAGCAGAGATAATGTACAAATTCGGGTCAAAAAAGGTTGAGATGATACGAATAGGTGTGGGGCGATTGCCTTCGCCGCTTATGACGTAACGGTATTGCCACGGCTGCTGATTCATATCAAGCAGCTTGGCATTATATTCTTTTTCAAGTGCCATGTATCCGTAATTTTGAAATCCGTCAAACGCACTTCCAAACGCCGGTGATTCCCCGATAATAATCTGGCTTTTATAATGGGGCCTTAGAAAATCCAGTATGGCACGAACGGCGTCCACGTGAGTAGCTGCGAGCTGGTTCTTCGTGCTCACAAAGTTTGGCTTGATAAGGATATTTTTGTTTCCGATTGCGGGTATAATCTGGTCTTCGATTTTTTTAAGAGCCTGGAAAACATTATCGCGTCGGTCGTTACCCTTTACCAAAGATACCTTTGCAGGCCCAGCAGCCTTCTTAAACAGCTCACCCTTTCCTACGAGCGGACTGCCGGTGGCGGCTTTCGCTTTGATAGGCTCGAAAGCCCTTGTCCCAAGTGCCATGCTCATCGCTCCAAAGCCAAACCCCTTGAGAATATTTCGTCTGCTGATATGGTTTTCAGAAGTCGTCATAAGCTGTTCCTTTCCAGATTGAGCTATTATGTCACGTAACCTTATAGCAACCAGGCAGTGTGATGACGAGGCCTTCCAGACGCTCTCTTTGTGACTCGACTAATACCACACGCAGGGTATTGGACGCCGGAAAGCAGTAGATTATACATCCGTCTTGCTTGGCGTCCCGGCTCCACCATAGGCTTCGCCGGAGGCGATAGGTGACAGGCCTTAGCCAGACTCGTGCTCCGCGTAGCTCTCCCGCCTTCGCGAAGCCCGCTATGGCGGGCGAAGGAAGGTCGCAGAGCAGAGTAAGAACTAATACCAGATAGAAATTATTATATTAGGCTCGGTCTTTTTGCCCTGGACTTCGCCTGTAGTCGTATTGGTTAGCTTTATGCTGATGCCTGGGTTTTCCTGCAGCCACTTGACGATTTGCTCATCGAGAAATTCCATAGCGCCGGCGTGCAGTTTGGTAAAAAAGGTTTTTACACCAGTGATTCGACCGGTGGGACCTTTGATGTCAGCAGGTCTTGCTGCAACAGGCTTTTGCACCGGCGGTTTTACCGCCTCCACTGAGCCGGTGCCTCCAAGATTCAAGGGCGAATGTGAAACCTTCATCTGACCGGCGTCGTCATCTAAATGAATAGGACCATCGATGTTCCCACCTTTGGGAAGTTTATTTATGTCGAATTTTTCCATATAACCACTCCCAGTTTTCAAGTTGATATATTTTGAATCACGAATTTAATTCGGAGCTCATTGTTCGGTGTTTGGTGTCTCTGAACTCTGAACTCCCAACTCTGAACTATGTTCAGTATCAGGTTCTTGGTGTTTTCTTTTTATCTCCTCAACCACTTGCTGCCTTGGGACGCCACCGGTCGATATAGTCGGCGTCAATACAAACAAGGTCTCTACTGCTCTCTCTTCAAAATCTCTGCCTGAAAACAGAAAACCCACTAAAGGTATGTCCTGGAGAAGTGGAACACCACGGACGACGTCACGCTTTTCTGTCTTTCTTATCCCGCCTATCACCAGACTTTCGCCAGGCCTGATACGGTTTTCTTTATTTTCGATTTCCTTTTTTGTGACGATGGGCAATTGCTTTACGCCCTCGGGGGTCAATTTTGAGCCGAGAACAATGTCTGTTTCTAAGCCGACACAACCATCTGCAAAGACATGTGGCGTGATTTTCAGGGAATCAATTACATCAATATATTCTGTTTCTTCATTGATCACGGTGGTTCCACCGGTACCGGGAACAATTTTAGTTATTTTTTGCAAAGGTACATGCTGACTTGATGAGACTGTTGCCTGTTTACCGTTGACGGTTTCAAGAGTGGGGTTCATTAAAACTTTCAGATAACCTCTTGATTCAAGCAAATCTACTAATGCCATGAAGTTGTGCCTCGTGCTCAAATATCCAATCTTAAGACCCATTTTCGCACGGCCGATTTCTCTGATTGAAGCCCCTGGGAATGCCGGTAATACTTCATTTTCTTGCAGCAGAGCGGAGACGTCACTGCCAAACGGACGGGCGCCGGGTATTAAGGAGATGTCCTCACCGAATAAATCCCGAATTTCTATGGTAGTTTCTCTGTCTAATGTTTTATCGGCATAGATTTCTGAAATAAGGCAGTTGATTTTAACCTGAATAGGTGGGACGTCTATCTCCTGCAATACCTGAAACGCTGCGTCAATA
Source organism: uncultured Pirellulales bacterium (assembly GCA_964538525.1). Lineage (GTDB taxonomy): Bacteria > Planctomycetota > Phycisphaerae > Sedimentisphaerales > Anaerobacaceae > CAZIED01. Next base: position 2,751 of record CAZIED010000111.1, read on the forward strand.
TCGGCTTTAGCCGGGCATCTTACTATTAACTGGTTGGTAGCTGGGTTGCTGCTTACGGTGTAATCCGTGACTGTAGTTGATTTGCCTTTTTCATCAAAAATTTGAGACGCAAATTGTGCATTTACGATAAGCTTTAGCTCTTCGGATGTATGGTACTTGCAAAAGTAGAATAGCTTCCAGTCGGGCTTACCGCCAACCACTTGCTCTACGATTTTAGGTGGAGCCTTATAGATTTCCGGGACAGGGATGTTAGGCTCAGGTGTTACTTTGATTTTGCTCAAATCGTTGATGATACTTTGGGACTGAAGCCCTGCAGCTTTTTCACCCAAAAAATCACCGCATCCTTCGAGCCACAGCGTTGTTATTAAAGCCAGGACCCAAAAAAATATGATGTGATGCCAGCTAATTTTCCGGCTGCTATTGCTCTTCATTATACCACCATACGATTTATTGCATAGCATGCACGGTGCATTACCGTTAGCGGCTTTTTCCACCTACAAAAACGTCAATATATTATATTGCTTGCTCCTTTTATCGTCAAAGTAATTTAAATCAGTAAAAAAACAAATTACTTTCAATCTTACCCAGATTAAAAAGATTAGACTATTTGCACTTTTTTGTTATTTTGTCTGTTTATGGCTGAAAAAAAACATAAAAAAGTTACTATTGGCCTTATATCACTTGGCTGTCCCAAAAATGTTGTAGATAGTGAAAAAATGTTGGGAGAGATAGCCCAAGCCGGTTTTTTTATAACTGCTAAGCCCGATAATGCCGATGTTTTCATTATTAATACCTGCGGTTTCATCGAACCTGCAAGACTCGAAGCCCTCGCAGCTATAAAACACGCAGTAGGTTGCAAACGCAAAGGCAGCGTACAAAAAGTCGTTGTAGCGGGTTGTCTGCCGCAAAGACTTGGCCGAGGGCTTCTTGCCGATGTTGAAGGCATCGATGCTATCGTCGGCCTTAGCCAACGGGATAATATCGTCCAAATAATTGAAAAAACCATATCGGCCAACCAGCCAGCAGCTTATTTGGGACCACTGCCTGAAAAATGCTGCGATGATAGTGCCAGACTGCTTATTACCGGACGTCATTGGGCATATCTGCGAATCAGTGAGGGTTGTAACCACCGTTGCTCTTTCTGCACAATACCTGCCATCAGGGGTAAATTTAGAAGCAAAGCACCACAATCAGTTCTCGCCGAGGCAGAAGAATTAGTTTCTGCGGGCGTGGTCGAGCTCAATATCATCGCGCAAGATACGACATACTTCGGCAGAGACCTGAAATTGGCAAATGGCTTGGCCAATCTGATAACGCATCTGGAAAAAATTGAGAAACTGAAATGGGTTCGATTAATGTATCTCTGGCCGGCTGGTATTGATGATATGTTAATTAATACCATCGCTAAAAGCGAAAAAGTCGTCCATTACCTCGACTTACCTATCCAGCACGCTAACGACAAAATCTTAAAGGCCATGCAAAGACCGGATACTGGAGAGAATCTGCGAAAATTAATTGATAAACTTCGTTCCGTGATACCTGATATAGTCTTGCGGACAACCCTGATTGTCGGCTTTCCCGGAGAAACCGAGCGGCAGTTTGATAAACTATTAGACTTTGTAAAATGGGCCAAATTCGATGCTTTGGGCTGCTTTAAGTTTTATCCGGAAGCCGGTACACCTGCAGCAGATATGCCTGGCCAGATACCTGATGACGTAAAAAAGCAGCGAGTGGAAGAGTTAATGTTGACCCAGCAGAAAATTGCATTTGCTAAAAACAAAAAAAAGCTCGGCAGTGAGCTTATCTGCCTGGTTGATTCTGTTGACAACAAAAGGCCAGGCCGGGGACGCTACTACGGTCAGGCCCCTAAGATCGACAGCATCTGTATAATCAAGAACTGCTCAGCTATGCCGGGTGAGTTTATAAATACGCAGGTTGTCGGCACAAAAGATTACGATTTGCTCGTGCGAAAAAATTGACTATTTACTATTGAATATTTACTATTAACGAAGGAAAAACAGTCAATGGTTAAATTCATTCCGAACATTTTGACTTTTGCCCGGCTTGTATTGACGATTGCCTTTCTGGTTATGATTCTTGATTCGCCGTTAGTCACCGACGGTTCGTTGTTTCTGGATATAAGCTTTGTTGTCTTTGTAGCTGCAGGTCTAACCGATGTTATTGACGGTCATATTGCCAGAAAGCTGAACGTTACCAGCAAGTTCGGCCGAATGATGGACCCGCTGGCGGACAAAATACTCGTCTGCGGGGCATTTATTTGTTTTGCAATAATCGGCGAGCCAAAGCTCTTCAACCTAAGCCGACCTACGTTGGCTGTTATTCACTGGCTCACAGCAGGTATTCTTATCGCACGAGAAGCTTATGTCACAGCACTGCGTCACACTGCCGAGGCGAGGGGAGTCAGCTTCGCTGCAACTTTCTCCGGCAAAATCAAGATGTTAATTCAATCTTTTGCCATAGGGACTGTGATTATCAAAAAATCTCATGTACCTACCGCTCTATGGGGCTCATGGTTTGCCTCGATAACAATAGCCGCCATGCTGATAGCCACTATAATATCAGGTCTCAGAACAACTCAGCGTCATAGATGGAAAAACATAACGTGAAAGATTCAGAGTGAACCGATAAATTCTTCGGTAACCTCATCGGGATTCAAATCTATTACGGCGAAAATCTGCCTCTCAAGCTCAAAAATCAATCGGTCAACCTCGTTCACATCAACTTTGTTGGGAGTCTGTCTCTGTCGCAGATGTGCATTTCTGTAATGTGCCTCTTCAAGTCTTTCCTTTAATGTCACGATTCTTTCGTGCATAACCCTTTTATCTGCATAATAAACGATTTTTTCTTCCCATGTTTCCGGCTTATCCTTTTCACCCAGCAGAGCCGAAAACCTGTGTTTCTTTATAGCCAATGCGAGGACCGGATATTTTTTCTTTAATAAATCGCAGGTAATTTCCTCATGACAAACTGCCTCGTATTTCTCTTTTAGTCGTCTCCATGCCGCCTTTTGTTGTTTCGTGGCAGGTGCTGCGAAGTCCATGTAGTCAGATTCCCGAAGGTCACAAACCCTCGCTAAGTCATGCAAAAGACAGGCCTTATCGACAAGCTCGGTATCTACTGCTATGCCTTTTTCTTTCAGCCTTTGAGCCAGGAACACAGCTAATTTAGCTACTGCCTGGCTATGCCTTATGATATGTGGCGGTACGTGATACTTTTTGATTATCTCGAAGCACTGGTCACGTGTTGGAAGACTGCAATTTTTCATTTATCAATTCAGCAGCTTTTTTGCCCGATTTCAGCATTCCGCCGAAAATAGGTCCCATTCTGGGCAGGTTATAGACATCGCATACGGCCATTCCGGCAACATAAAGGCCGGGGAAGATTTCGCCCGTTTTTTCCACGACGCCGGCCTCGGAGATTTCCACGTTCATAAAATACTCCTGCAGCTCTTTGGGGAAAAGCTGCGGTTTCCTTTTCTTGAGGATACGAACCAGCTCAGCAGGATGACCTGTCGCATCGATGACGTACTTTCCGCAGATGCAAAACGGGTCAACATGCAATCCAAGCCCTCGGACGCTTGAACTATTGACAACGACGCCCTGAATGGTTTCCTGCTTGAGAACAATATCTTCAACCTCTATCAGGTTAAATATCTCCGCTCCTGCTTTTTTTGCCTTATATGCCAGCGCCGTGGCAAATTCTATTGCGTCCGCTACATATAAACTTCCCTGTTTTTTTGTTGTCACGCCTATTTCATCGAGGATGTCTTTATCTTCAAAGACAACAATATTATAGCCGGCTGCCCCTCCCCAGATTCCTCCGCCTATCGAGAGCTTTTTTTCAATCACGGTGACTTTTGTTCCTGCTTTAGCTAAATAATAGGCGGCAGCTAAACCGGCCGGCCCTGCGCCAACTATAACCACATCATTTTCGATATGCTCCAATAACTTTTTGGTATATCTTTCAATAATGGTCCTTGAAATGTCAGTCTCGATCATTTTTTGCTTCCTTTCATTATAATTTATTTGAATATCAACAAAAAAAGCACTCCGCGGAAGGAGTGCTTCAAAAGCTAAAAACTCAAAACTAAAAACTTAAAAATACGGACTTAAATCTTTTTTAATTTTGCATTTTGAGTTTTTTTTGCCTTCCTTCGCGGGCATTACCCCGATCAGGTTCTTAGGGTCATCCGCCCTCGGCGGATTTCTCAGCCACAGCCGGTCAATTCATCCGGCTATCAGCTCCCCTGGCTTATTGAGTTATTTGGTATATAATACTATCGTTTGGCAATGAGCACAAGAAATTTTTTTCGCCATGTTGAATTATGATAAAGCACCAATTTTAGGATTCTGTGGATTCGGCCAGGTGTAAATAAACCGTAACCTCGTGCCCTTATCCATATTTACCTTTTTGAGCTTGGAAGGCAGCTTATTTGGGATTTGCCGTGCTGATGCAACCAGTCATCACTGTGCAAAACCTTATCAATCCTGAGCCTGCCATCCTGACTTTCCACATTTTCCGCGCAAAATTTGCTCATTAGCGCCTTTGCTTTGCCGTGTTGTGAGGCCGAGCCGTCCATTTTAGCGTAGGCGTCCACCAGCTCCAATAATTCCGGGTCTGGTTCGATCAGGCCATATTGATGAATTGTCTCCGCGATAATAGTGTCGAGGCCATACTCCATTGCTTTAGCAATGAATGCTCTGCATACACCGATTTTTCGCCCCGGCAGTTCCTTTGCACAATCGCCGGCTGTGA
>CAZIED010000112.1:0-2842 GCA_964538525.1 uncultured Pirellulales bacterium
TTCTTTAGCCCCTTCCCGAAGAAATTCATCACTGGCGATGAATTCAATCTTTCGCGCCAGCAGGGCCTTTGCCCTTTGCTGATTTATAATTCTATATATCGAGCTTCTGGTGCGATTGAATCTTGCGATAAGCTCAGCGATGGTTACACCTTGTTTATAGATTCTGTAAAGCTCGGCGGCATCAGCGGGGCTTATAATACCGATGGACTTGTCGAAAATAGGTTTGTCGGCATGGGCCTTTTCATATTCCAGCAGCGTGTACCTGATTGTCTCGTGCGCCCTTGCGAACCTGACTGACATTTGTTCTATAATTTGATATCGGGATAAAATGCCCTTACCTGCCAGCGAGCGGGCCTTTTTTATAATCTGTTGTTTCTGCTGTTTTGTCAGCCGTGTGAATTTTTTTACTTTGGTGATAAAGCCGGGATTTTTTTGGACAAACTTATCCACGCTCGATTGCAGAATGCCCAGGCGTCTTTGGTTGTCACTAAAAATATATTTCCTGGCGGGCAGGCCTCGTTTGCGCCAGCGATAGATAGTTTTTGTCGAAGCTCCGAAAACAGAGGCGAGCCCTTCGATTGTATAAACCTTTTCTTTTTGTTCGGCAGCAAAACAGGGGAGCTGGCCGCTCAGTTTGGATATAAAAATCCGCAGGTCTTCCCGAAGCTGGTCGCCTTTTATAAGCGGCTGTTCCTGCACGTTCTTGGGCAAAAGGCCTGTGATTCGGTATTGCACAAAATCGAAGGGATATTCCTTGTCCGGCTCAATGATTGCAAAAAGCTTCTCAGCAGCGTCGAGCTGCTTTCGGCGCTTGTTGACAGGTGTGAATCGTAGCTGCAGCAACAATTGCGCCAAATTTTCACTCTTTATCTGACGCATAACTATGGTATTATCATTTTGCAAATATCTGATGGAGTAGGAATGCAAATATCAAAATTACATTGCAAAATGTAAAATCTATGCTCTTCTGTTTTTGAATTTTCATTTGTCATTTTGCACTTTGATTTTTAATTTTTGATTTTCCTGCTGCACCAGGTGTCCATTTTACTAGATTAAGCGCAAAAAAACAATCTCAATTGGCAACATCGGCGAAAACTATAATACTCCTGTTTTTTCAGACCAGTGGTTAAGATGTTATAAAAGATACCGTCGGCGAATGAGATTCGGTTATGTTGTGTACGGCACACACTATATTACAATGCCTTAGAACCAATAATTCATTTGCTTGAGTCCTTTACATTCTATAGCACATTTTGTATTATAGAAGTATCGAATGGATTAATAGATTAGTTAAGTGTAACATTTATGAAATCCCTGATTAAGAATGTCTTATTCATTAGATAGTAGAACTTACGCAATGAATGAAGATTTATGGATCAACTTGAAAAGGAGGTTTAAGGGTCTTAAAATTTACATAGTCCGAACCATAATTTTTGACTCACTGCTCTTATGTATTTGGGTACTAATGCAATACATAGTGGAGAGCCAGATCATAAAAAGATTAGAGTTGTCAGGCATCAATCACTGGGTCCTTTTGACCTTTCAAGTGATTTTGGCTCTCTCAACTTTAATTCTTGTAATTGTCTGGATATCTGTTGATATCCGGGTTTCGATTCTCATAGCGAAGAGGGAAATTAAGAAAGAAATCCAAGGAGAACAAAACAATGATGCCGTTCTCACCAAAGGCAATACGAAACAGTGACGATGATAACAATCTTGCGCTCGAGAACTCTATGTTTGGCGCGCTGCGCATATATATAAGACGATTAATGATATTCTTCTGTGTTGTTGTTGCTAATTTCGTATTGTTAGGTGCGCTCATTGTGGCCTCAAGGTACTTTCTCGCGTTGCCTCTTGCTTTGGGTTCTGTACTTACTATTCTCGCCTGTGTGATCTACTTCGCTCGTCGCTTCTCTCTTTTTTCTCACAAGGCGGAAATAGTATTAATAAAAGATAGAAAGTATGAAGGCAAGTTTGTAGCTTTGCGGTCGCCTGCTGATACTACTGTAATCGCGTTCGGAGATGACCCATCTGAAGTCTCCGGGTTCGCGATTATTGAAGGAGGTGTTAAAGAGCCTGTGATTTTTTTCGTACCTGAAGGTGATGTGAAATACGTGTATAGATTGTCAAAGTGCAAATTATAAGTTTTGTGCCAGTTGACAGAATGGTAAGCATCTCCCATATTATTCGTATTATTCTTAGCACCAAATAGGGTAGAATCTTCAGACAAGCACGAAGATAGTCTGGAACATTTGTTGTGGTTCAGTAAACACTGAATAAAATTGTAAGGAAAGGATAGATAGGACATAACGAAATGGAGGTAAAGCACATGGAGAAAGTGCTGTTACAGAGAAAAAAATATGGTGGGAAGTATATTGCTTTGCAGTCTGCTTCTGACAAAACCGTAATCGCAGATGGGGATGATCCGTCGACAGTAAAGAAGCTCGCCTCTGAAAAAGGTGCAACAGAACCTCTCATCTTTTTCGTATCTGAGCCGGAAAACGAAATCAGGCCAATTCTTTCTGTATAGTTTTGTCACAAATTTCAGAGACGATATAGATGGACATAGTAGACTATCCATTCATCAAAGCGGGAGAGGCCGAGTCACGACCGGCTTTGTTCATTAGATTGATCAACCCGAGCACCAGTCGTTATCAAGAGACAGCGGGTTTAATTGATACTGGTGTCTATGTATGCTGTGTTCCAATGGGCTATGCGAAGATACTCGACTTGGATCCACAATCAGGCCTGAAGAGAACTGTTAGAACCGCCAATGGCACAGCCAAAGCTTATGAGCATAGCTGTGCAATCAAAGTGTGGAATACGCATGAATTCTTCAAAG
>CAZIED010000112.1:2942-4432 GCA_964538525.1 uncultured Pirellulales bacterium
GCGGCATCGGGGGCATAACCATCGGCACCAATCTTGTCGGCGTAACCTTGTGTCAACGGGGCGCCGCCTATCATAATTTTGGCTGTAATGCCAGCTCCCTTTAAGGCTTTTATTGTTTTTTCCATGCTGGGCATAGTTGTGGTCAAAAGCGTGCTCATGCCGACCAACTGGCTGCCGGTGGCCCTGGCTTTTTCTACAAATGTTTCGGGCTTGACGTCAAGGCCAAGGTCGATAACTTCAAAGCCGGCTCCTTTGAGCATCATGGCCACTAAATTTTTGCCGATATCGTGCAAATCACCCTGTACAGTCCCTATCACGAACTTTCCGACCGGCTTGACACCTGCCTTGACAAGCTCCGGCTCGAGCACCACCATCGCCATTTTCATGGCTCTTGCAGCAATAAGCACCTCAGGTATGTAAATTTCGCTCTTCTTGAATCGGCTGCCGACGACGTTCATGCCTGCGATTAATCCCTCCTCCAAGACCCTCTTAGCAGCTATTTTCTCAGCAAGAGCTGATTTTGTAATCGCTACCGCACTACCCTGGTCACCTTTGATTACCGCTTCGGCTAAAGCACTCAAATCTGCCATATCAGCTCCTCGACAAAAGCCCAAAAAATGATTGTTGATTAATAATTATCTATCATTTATCATTTAGGATTTCTCGGGTCAAGCAAAAATTGTATTGAGATTAGATATGAGTGACTATATCGTTTTGGTAAAACAGGTTCCCGATGTAAGTCAAATCACAGACAACGCATTTGACCCGGAAAGCGGCACGCTCGTTCGGGCGCGCCTCGCAAGCGTAATCAACGAGCTTGATGCTCAGGCTTTGGCTTTTGCCAATCAGATGAAGCGAGATAGCGGGGATAAGGCCGGCAGAATCATTGCTCTCAGTATGGGTCCGCCGATGGCTGAAGAGGTTTTGCGTTACGCCCTTGGCAGATGTGCCGATATGGTGATTCTGCTGACGGATAAAGCTCTGGGCGGAGCGGATACCGTGGCAACGGCTAACCCTCTGGCTTTCGCAATAAGAAAAATAGTCAAAGAAATAATCAGGAACAACGGGGACTATTACGTAATTACCGGCATGCAGTCGGTGGATGGTGACACGGCACAGGTGCCGCCGCAAATTGCCGAGGAATTGAATCTACCCTGCATAGCTTATGTCACCGGGGCAGAATTTAAAAACAATCGTTTTGAATTCACACGGATTATAAGCGGCGGCAGCCAGATAGTTGCGGTAAAGAAGCTGCCTGCGGTGATAACGGTGGCCAAATACGAGTATCCGCTCTTTGCGACATTTTCGAGAACGAGGTGGGCAAATAGAACACAGGTCATTCGCTGGAGAGCCTCTGACATTAACGCCACCCACATCGGCGTCAACGGCTCAAAAACCAGCGTAATACGGGTTTTTCCGCCGGGTAAAAGTACCAGGAAATGCCGTCAAATCAAAGATGCAGATTCATTGGTCAAAATGTTCGTGGAAAG